>CAIXIX010000447.1 GCA_903919615.1 uncultured Chthonomonas sp. | reverse complement strand
ATCTTGAGTCAACCTCAAATAATCATGCAGATCCCTTGCGAGTGCCCACCAATCATCATGACGAAGGCGCGGCGCCGAAAGTCGAACGACTAGATCGATATTCGTAACTGGTATGTACAGCGTGCGATATCCGGTCCTTATGGTGTTGCAAACATCGCAATCATACATCGGCATCCTAAACGCTTCAATGGGCAAAACCGGATTTGCGCGGTTGGCCAACGCATCTGTCGCATACTTTGGTGAGCGTAACCTATAAAATTGCATGTCGCTCCTAAACATCTAGCAACGCTGCCTCACAGCTGCGTTGCCGAGATTTATCACTTGTACTTGACAATTTCTAGCCCCTCCAATCCAAACTGTTCTACCAGATGTATTGCGTATCCCAAGATGTCGGCTCGTGTAGCTCCACGGTTCTCCACCATATAATCCATCCACAGCTGATTGTATCTACCTGGAGTGACCCCAGGACGACCACTAATCAGCTTGATGCCACCCTTTGCAATGAATACCGCGCCGGTGCAGCCGAACTTCTAGTTCACAGCAGAACCAGTCGATCTCAATGCCATTTTTCTTGAACCATCTTGCCAGCGTCCCATTCTGCGGGAATATGTGGTGTAATTCGGTTCTCATCGGCGCCTCCGTAAATTGATCGATCCAGCGATGCGCATATTACCGTTCAAATCTCGCGCCCTGTCCTATAGTATCTGCGCGCGATAAATTGCAAGTTCGACAGTGAGGCGTGTTTAGTAGTCGCTGGTTCCACTGTGACGATTTGCGTTAGTCACGCACTGAGCGGGCTATGCTCAAGTAAGTAACGATCAACGAAGGTTGGAATTCTGAAATCCCTGCACTGGACATTTGTAAAACCTGCCTCAACGATCAGGTCCCTAGCGCGAGCGGATGCACCGATAATGCTGGTTACGCCATCGACCGTGAATATATCGGAACCGTCCCACCTTTCAGGGTCGATCTCCAGTGAAACAAGTGTCCTCTGCCTGCGTCCGCAATGGTTACACGCTGTTGATACAATAGTGCCCTTTCTCCATGCGGTGCCGATTACACAGAGCTCGTAGTATGGAGGCAGCTCATTTCGAACTCTCTTCCCGGGAACTAATCCTGGCTCAATCGTGTGATAACCGGAAAGACCCGCGCTTTGAAATGCATTCAGCACGCGCTGTGAGATGACGGCGCGGAGATTTGGAAATAAGAAGTCACTGGCGGTATCCAGCGTGATTTGATATGTGGGCAAACCGAAGGTGTCACCCGGCATGACATCTTCGGCAAGATTCAGATGCTCGCGAACTTTCGCAGCTAGACCCCACCATTCACCAAAGGCTAATGGCCCTCCATCTAGACGGCGAGCAAGCTCCGGATCTGTTACAGCCTCGTGCCGTTGCTGCTGGCCGCCGCATCTTTGAGTTCCGCAGACATCGCACTGGAGCACGGGCATGTACAGCTCTCCTATTGTGACAATCGGATTAGCCCGACTGGTTAATCTGTCTGTCTCATACTCTTGCTGGATCAAGTGATAAAAAGTGGTATCTGTGGTCTGTTGCATCTGATTTCCTTAAGCTGGTTGTCAATTAGAATAGTAGGTCGGTACCTGGAAAATGTCATTCGTACACGGTGCTGCACTCAGTATCGAGTTTACCAGCAGCGACTAAGGAACCGGCCCCGTGAAAGTGTTTATGATTTCGAAATAACACCGCACAAATGCCGTTCTGTTATTGCACCTAAATGGCATGATAACACTCCGCCACAACACTCACTTGTAGGGGACTATTTCGATGCCATCTCGGCCAAACTCGCGAATTAAGTGTTCGACGTAACCGAAAATTTCATCTGGAGTGGCCCTAGGATGGGCATCCATATACGCTAGAAATCGTCCATTGAAGCGGCCAGGGGCAACTGTTCCACCAGGAACTAATCGTATACCGCCCTTTCCGTGGACACCGGATCGGTGAAATCGACGTTCCAATCTAATGCAGAATTCGTCGATGACGATGCCCTTTGCAAGGAACCGCTGTCTTAACTGCTGAGGAAAAAGATGATGGAGATCATAATACAGTCGCGCTGTCTTTAGCCTATCGGCCTCATCGTCAATCATTTGTAGACTGAATTTGTCGGACGACATAGTCGAAGAGTTGATTGGGAAGAGTGCTGGCGCGATAACGTGATCGCTTAGGAGATACGCCCCGTAAGTCGGGCCGGCTGCCAAGGCGACCGGTGCCACTATGGTCGATGATCCACCTGCAGCAACCCCTTGTGCGGTAAGCGATCCATTTAGAGCAATTCCACCTCCTGTTATCGCTTCGTCGATGGTTTGTTCGTACTTGACAATCGTATGTCCCGCTTGTTTTTCCGCCTCGACAAAAGTCAATCCAGTCATACCCACTCGGATCCCCCCGCATGATCGGGTTGTTCCGCGTGTAGGCGTATTCGTTGAGGCCGCCTTCGTAGCCAATTGGGTCGCGGGTGATGAACCGCCCGGTGGTGGGGCTGTAGTAGCGGTGCGTCATCAGCACCAGATCGACAGCAGCTGCGTTCGAGTAGGCGCCCCACTGACCGCCCCACTTTGGATTGTCAGGTCTATGAGGTCTTTGAAGTTAGGCGGCCTTCATCGTCGTTCGCGTAGCTGGAACCGAGGTT
>CAIXIX010000446.1 GCA_903919615.1 uncultured Chthonomonas sp. | reverse complement strand
GCCACCATCCACGTAACGCCCCCGGCAGCAAGTGCGACTACCCAACCTCCATGCACGAAGGGGACGACGTCCGAACGACCAGCTTTTTTCAGGAACGCTATCATTGCTACGATAACAAGAAGCGCTTCAACACCTTCTCGCAGTAAGATTGTTAACGCGCCCAGATATATGGATAACGGGTCTTCGTTTGCCTTACCCAATGCCTTATGCGCCGAGGTAAGAAGCGACTGCAGCTCAACCTCTGTAGCACGAGCACGTGGGTGATCATTCTTAGTTATAGCGCCGCGGGGCTTTGTTGAGCAAATCGAGTGAAGGCCGAGCTGACGCTGTTTGTAATCAGTTTTATAACACTGGGACCGTGACCGGGGTACCCAGCCGAGTGAAGCGGTTGAGCACGGCAGCGCGTATCTGCAATTCGGCCACCTGACGATCGAAGTCGCGTGCCATGACCCGTTCGCCCAACAGCTTGAAGCAGCGCATTTTGGTTTCGACAAGACTGCGCCGGTGGTAGCCGCTCCACTTTTTCCAGATCGCCCGACCCAGTCTGCGCGTCGTGTGCAAGATCTCGTTGCGTGCATCGGCACCGCAGCGGTTCGCCTTCCAGGGCTTGGCGTTCTTGCGGGTTGGGATGATGGCATGGGCGGCGCGCAAGGCGATCGCCTCGTGACAGTCCTTCGTGTCGTAAGCGCCATCGCCACTAACGCTGGCGATGGACTCGTCGGCTGGAATTTGATCCAGCAGCGCTGGCAGGACAGGCGCGTCGCCGATACTGTTGTCGGTTACTTCCATCGCCCGGATCTCGAGCGTGGACGCGTCGATCCCGAGGTGCACCTTGCGCCACTGGCGGCGATAGTCCGCGCCATGCTTTTTCGTCTTCCATTCGCCTTCGCCCAACATCTTGATGCCCGTGCTGTCCACCAGCAAATGCAAGCCTGTCGTAGTCGGCGTGGCGCCAATGGCCACCTGTAGTGTTTTTTGCCGCCGACTTACCGTGCTGTAGTCCGGCACCGGCCAATGAAGTCCAGCCAAGCGCAGCAGGCTTTGCGCCATGCCCATGGCCTGCCGTAGTGGTAAATTGAAGAGGCACTTGATGCTCAGGCAGAACTGGATCGCCTCGTCGCTGAACGTCTGGCTGCGCCCGCGCTTGCCGCTCGGCTGGCCGTGCCAGTTCATCTTCGGATCAAGCCAGATCAGCAGCGAACCGCGTGACTTGAGGGCTTCGTTGTACGTCTTCCAATTGGTCGTGCGGTACTTCTGTGGAGCTGGTTTCATCCGCTCAGGCTACCAGACCTGCGGGTGCTACGCTGGTCGAGCCTGATTTGCGCAACAAAGCCCTGACGGTGTGCGATCCTTCCTTCTTGAGCATGAAGAAATCGACGGCCAGCAGGCAGATGACGAGCACCGTGAAGGAGGCGTAGAGGCCGGGTGTGCTGGGATCAATGGTATCCGGAAGCCGCCCGGCTCACGGCCTTGCAGGGCGCGCAAATCCTGTTTTACCCCACCGCCATCGG
>CAIXIX010000445.1 GCA_903919615.1 uncultured Chthonomonas sp. | reverse complement strand
CATTTGAACTCAGCTGGCAGCGTGCCTTCAAGCTGCGATTGGGTTACTCCCGGCAGAATAGATACCCGGATGTGCCAGTAAGCACCTGAGTCGCTCTCGTGCGTTGGTACGCCCTCTTTGTAACCATGTATGAGGAAGCAGTAATAGTCTATAACGCCTTCCGCCTGCAACCGCCGCATAGTCGGCCCAACTAACTGGCGCATCTGGTCCAGGTGATACCAGTTTTCGAAAGTATCGATGCGAACAAACGTCTCGTACATCTGGTTGAGGTCCGGTGGTTGCATGTTCTCACCCTTTCATTAATCAAGTCACGATTTCGATTAACTTCTGGCCAACCGCACGGTGAAGAACACTGGACACCGTACGACGTTTGAGCCAGCTGTATTGCGCAATCTATCCTCCAAATGAGACCGGATTTCCTCCGGCAGTGCGAATAACACCATGCGCCAAACTAACACCTAAGCGCCGGGCAGTAAGGGAAAGCTCACTGGCAATCCAGGTAATTGCTTCACCCACAGCCGTCAAACAGGTAAAACTCAAAACTTGACACCCGCCACCCACACGTGATATAGTATCGGTGCATCCAGAGAGATCCTTTATTGGATCCGGCAACCGAGCAGAGAACTACGGTGCCAGGAGGCTTCGGCCTCGATGTGCGCGCAACGCGAAAACATCTCGTATAAGCTTTACACGAGCCACAGTTTTCACGTGCCCCGGATGCAAACGCGTTCGGGGCACGTTTCTTTTTGCCGGTCACATGGATGCTCAACTCAAGCGGGAGAGCACAACCTCCCATCACAGGCTTCTGGCCGCTGTTAAAAGGAGTATCGTATGGCTCGCATTACAGAACTGGGACACTTACCCGCACACGACCTTATGTTTGGCTTCTCGCCTGCCAACGTCGCGGACCGCTTAACTGCTGAGAACTGGAAATCAAAGGCTTTGCTGCGGCAGCAAAGCGAAAGCCTGCTGTACATCATTATCGCCACCGGGGTCGAGGAGTGGTCCGGCAATACCGTCTACCTCGTACAGGCATCAAACCTTGATGAAACGCGAAGCGACTTAAGTGCACGGTTTTCAAGCCTGGAAGCGGCCCTGGCATACGCAAACGGCGAGGATGACGGCGCCATTTCCGCAAAGACCATTCTGGCGGAGCCTGCGGCGTATCCGGACGAGCAGCCAGCAGCAATAACCGTATTCACCTCCAACTGGAAATAGCTGCAACGCCAGGACGCGAGAAAGGGGGCCAGCAATGACAATGGCAATATGTATAAAGTGCGGCTCGGAGAAGTGGGGAGCGTGGACCCCCTGCGAAGGCTGCAAGTACGAACCTAAGGCGATAGAAGACCGCGCAAGACAGTTGATGCTCACCGACCATTACTATTCGATGCAGGAACTGGACCTGTTCGGCCGGCGCATCGCCGCTGGTGAACCATGGGTCTTTGATGAACGGACCACGGATGATTTCCTTGCAGAGTACATTCAAGCATTACATGCTCAGGCCGTGTATGACGCAAACGAAGCTCTGGTTAATGAATATCGAGATACACTCGACAAAGAAGAGCGTGACTTCACCGATGAAATGGGTGAACTGGTCTGGACGTCCTCCGCTCTCTTGTGGCGCTATGGTCACTTCCAGGGCCGGGTCGCCAGAGCTCACACAATCGGCGGATGGGATGCAGCGCTGGCCGAGTTCCAGAAGATTCAGGCTGAAGATCCTCGCCTGTGGTCCCTGGAGATCATGCGCAGCCGGACAGACGATATCGATAGCTACATCGTCAACGTACCAGCTCGCCCAACGGTAGGAGTATAACTGATGCTGGCATCCAACAAGTACATCGTCGACAGCTACGGCGGGTTCTATCGGCACGGCGGCGGAGCATTCTCCGGCAAAGACCCCTCCAAGGTGGACCGCAGCGGCGCCTACTTCTGCCGATACGTCGCGCGCCAACTGGTGCTCAACGGCTACGCCAGGCGCGCGGAGGTGCAGGTCTCCTACGCCATCGGGCGGGCACAGCCGGTCTCATTCTACGTCGAGACTTTCGGAACCGGCGACCAGGATGCCGCTGCCCGGTTCGTATCACAGTTTGATTTCCGCCCGGCTTCCATCATCGCACAGCTTGGCCTGCTTGCGCCAATCTACCGACAGGCCACCAACTACGGCCACTTCGGTAAGCCGGAGCTGCCCTGGGAAACCGACGTGCTGTTCAGTCCACCGGCAGTGGCACCGGATCTAACCACGTTGGACGCGGCGTATCGCAAAACCACCTTCCAGGTGGATGTCGACGGCGGGCTTATCTACATCCGGCCGAGCGTCGCGAATCCCCTGCTGGACTGCCTGCTGGCAGAGCGCGATGTCGAGAGCTGGGCCTACATCACGGCCCACAATCCTGGCTCCCAGCCTCTAACCGCCATCGAAAACGAAACCCGACACGCTGAGCTTATCCGCCGGCTGGATGATCAGGGCTACACCTATTTGCCCGGCCGCGGCATAGGGGATACGGGTCTATGGCCACCCGAAGAGAGCCTGCTGGTACTGGACATTTCCGAAACCGAGGCTGCGGAGATCGGCGCTTTGTTCGGCCAGAACGCGATCTTGGTCGGTCGCAAGGGGGACGCGCCTCGACTGGTATACCGTTCAACATCTCCAGATGAGTTGGCGATTTCTGGTTCGGAAGGGGAGATCTAATGCACATTGTTCACCTGGGCAGCCTGCCCGCACGCGACGTTATGTTTGGCTTTTCGCCGGCAAATGTCGCGGACAGGTTAACTGCAGACAACTGGAAGACGAAGGCGCTGTTGCGCATGCATGGCGACAGCCTGCTGTACATCATTGTTGCGACCGGCATCGAGCAGTGGTCTGGCAATTCCGTATACCTGGTACGAGCATCAAGCCTCGATGAAACGGCGAGCGCCTTAAGCGCTCGGTTTTCAAACCTGGAGGAGGCGCTGGCATACGCTAATGGCGAAGATGGCGGGGATATTGCGATCAACACCGTCTTGGCATCGCCGGAAGAGTACACCGGACAGCAATCGGCGACTGTAACAATTTTCACCGGGCCGCCGAGCTAATCTCAAGCGATAACCTGAATGCCAGCTCGGCCTTATTCGCCAATAAGACCGAACCTACTTTAAGGAGGACATCCAATCATGCCAGAAGATGACGGCCTTGAACGCGACCCTGAAGAGGAAGAGTCAGCGTCAAACCAGAGCCGTTCATGTACTGCCCCATCTGCCACATAGCCGCCACAGTTGGGGATAACCTGCAGATTGACGCGTGCCGCCACCTGGAAGCTGCCTTCAGATGCGACCCGGATTGGTAGGGCGGACTGGCCTTCGTCGAAGAGAGCCCTGAGTACATTCACTATGTCACATACTGCATCGTCCAACTGGACGATGCCCTGATCCGCCTCCGCCGCCACGTCTGGGGCGACGAGCCACCGGACGCGGATGATCCGTATGCGGCCAGAACCGCCAGCGCGCTGGAGGCTCTCGGCTTCGAAGCTGAGAACGTTGCGCCCTGTTGGTTCCAACCCTTCAAGGCTGGTGGGCTGGCAGATAGTGATGAGTACAGCTCCAGCTTTGCAGACATGTTCTGCGAGGTTTGCCACGATTGTTACAGGACCCGTATGACGTGCCAATCATATTACGGCACGCCGTTGATCGGTTTATGGTCCCGCACATGCGGAGAGCCAACCAGCATTTCTTGGAAACGCTTGTCGGCAAGGATGGGTGCATACGCTGAACAGGTTCGCGCAATAATTGATAGCATGATTGGTGAGCAGAATTGGGAGGCTGTAGACGATGCGCTATTTGAAAACCTGTAGTTCACCATTCCTCAAACAAGCAGAACAATCCCGGAAAGGATAAACACAACACGATTACGGCGTAAGCATCGCCTGGCAGGTGCGCATCCATATACTCACGGGTGCGTTTCTTAGATCCGGCAATCGTCAAATGATTGGTTGTGCTTGTTCGATCAACTGATGATGCACCGTGTCGTTGACCCGGAGGAGTCATTTGTGATCTGTGTGTCGAATCTTATATGGACTACTTTATTCCAGGAGGTTTGCCTTGAAACCAGATCCAGATCGACAAGCCCTTATCGACCAGAGTATAGCTCGCTTTCGCAAATTGCTTGAAGAGAAGTTGCCCGACGACAATGCCACTTTTGACCAGATTGAGCAATCTATCGACAAGATCTGCAAGGGCATATTGCCTGATCTGCAAGAGAAAGTAGCTAACAAACGCAGCAAGAAGCCCAGGGACAATAAGATCGACTGTTCGTACGGCGGCCAGGCCAGGCCAGGTACCGCGGCATCACGGTAAGGACCCTTATTACCATCCACGGTTTGCTTGAGTGGCAACGTCCCACTTATTATTGCAGTACCTGCAAGAAGGGCTGTGCTCCCCTGGACAGTAGCCTGGGTTAGGATAAAGCGGATACAACGCTGGCTGTTAGGGATTTGGTTTCATTTTTTGTTGCAGAAAGTGGATTCGTGGAAACCGCGCAAAGTCTCAGGAAAGCGTGGGGCATTGATTTGCCCGCTTCCACTGTCGCGCATCTCCACTGCATCACGCCGCCCGATCCGACAGATTGGAAGGTCTATGCCGTTTAAGCCCGAACTGTCTGTATAGCTGTTTCCTGCATGTCGGCTAAAAAACCTGCGGCAGTATGGGCCACTGATGCCATGAAGATAAAGTAGGTTCCAGACGGTGCTGGATCCGATCGGATTTCTGCTTGATACGGGCTTTACGGGAGATCTGACACCGCACTCTGACGTTACCAAAACCATGAGGATTGCTTTCCAGTTCCGTATTCCAGTGCTGGTGCTTGGCGGGCCGCGGTACCGCCCGAAGAACGCCAAATACCCCGAGAGACGCCATGATTGTGTAAGCTATCCACTTACTGGATATCATTTTGAGAAGAAGTTGCTGCTCACCATCAATTGCATTTATTTGCGCCATTTTGCGTTTTATGTGGCTGGAATCTGCATTTTCCGGCGTCTCGTAATGAACATATCGTCGTACGTACACGTGTTTGGCTTGTGCGTAGCGCGGTCGCAGCAAGCGGCGACCCTACCGTCCGGATGGCTTGTGCAAATTGACTTGGCTTTCCCTTGTTCATCGCACCTTTTGGTCGTGCGAACTGTACACAATCTCTAGCCGAATTTTGCTGCTCATGTCGGGCATTTGGACGCGGCACAGAATTCGGCTTCCTGGCTCGATCTTCAATGTTCTGCTATCGCACTTGTTCGCAGCGGTTCCCTGCAGGTCAACAAACATTGCACCCAATTCTGCTTCAGCAATGAGCGTTGTGGATTTCACAAATGTTAGCGTGACGATAGATCCGGCTGCTTCCTGTGGGACCACGCTCACCACCTTTCCCTGACTAGCGGAAGGGGTGGTTGGGCTGCTGAAGTTTGAAATGTCAACGAGCAAAGCCTTGTCGTTTGCACCCTTGGTTATTGCCCATGTGCTACCTTTCGCAAGTGGGGCGATAGTATGTTCATCGGTTCCGATCGTCACCCGCAAGGAACCTGGCATTGTCTCTAACTTTGTGCTGGTGCGTGTTGCGGATGGTGCCACGGACGGACGGACTGGTTGAGCACCAGAGCGCTTGCGCAATGCTACGAGAAACACGCCCACAACGATTGCTGCCACCGCAAGCCCGACAGACCACAGGAGTGCACTTCGCCGGTTGATGCCAGTCTGCCGTGAGACTACGCTGTTTTCGCTTGCGGCAGGCGGCGGAGCGACGTCCGGTTTGGTGTGAATCTGCGCCTTCTCAGTCGCAGCAGGGACATCATTCGGCGGCTGCCACGTGTCACGGGGGAACGTTGGATAACGGGATGTCGTCTTCCCATACTTGAGTGAGACCAGCTTGGCTGGAAACAGAGCAGTAACTGATACGGGCACACTCTTCGAATCTGAACTCACCCAAAACTCCGCACGTACCAGGTCGCTCCGATAGTTACCTGTCGAGATGGCGCTTCTCAGTTTAGGATTGTTTTCACTGAATAGACCGACGTTGCTGCCGTCTGGATCCTGGCTGGAGTTGTCCTTGTTCAACAGAAGAACAATTGTGTTGGCACGATCGACCAAAGGTATCTTGTCGAGTATTTCGTAAAGAGATCGTTCAATGTCATGTCCGCCTATGCTGTTCGGCATTGGCGTGCGCGGTACAGCACTGACGAACGTGCTGCGGCTCGCGACATTGGGCGTTAGTGTGACCGTTTGCCCGAACTTGTAGACCGACATCTCATAGGCAAATGGAGTCAGCCTATCACCAACTGCCAGGGAGCTGTTCATTAGCGTGAATGCGAGTCGTCGCATTGCCTTTGCGGGGGCAGCGTCGTCGCCAATACCAGACGTACAGAACCCGATGTAGAATGAGTATCTGCCTAAATTCCAGTCCCCGTGGCTCTGTGTAACCTGGTCAGCGATCCAACTATCAATTGTCTGCAGCTGGCCATGCAACGATTTGGAGGTGCCGCTCGGAACTTGCTGCTGCGCATCAGCGGCAAATTTAGGCCCAATTATGATCCCAAGGATCACAAGCAAAACAACATGGATTCGTACACTCAGCCGTCTCATCAATTGCGTTTACCCTGCCGTTGCCGCCGAATAGAACTCCATGAAGATTACCCCCGAATTGTGGACAAAACACAACTACCATCAGGCATCACGTGAGCTGATGTGCGTGGTTTGAGTGATGGATCGATATGGTTGCCTACAAAGCTGCGTGGAGGCTCAAGGAGGAACAACGTAAACAAGGCCGTGTACACTTTGCTAGAGCATGCCAGAAAGCTGTGCCTGTTGGCATCACGACTGTGCGCGCGAAGGTAAGCGGATAGTACATTAACCAAATAGTGAGCAAAACGAACACAAAGCGGCCCGGAATCGGTATTGCTTCCGGGCCGCTTTGGCTGCCGCTAATATTCTACAGCGAGCATCACTGTTAATACGCGCCGGCACCTTGGACTCAATGGATCTTCCCAACGATCCATTTGCTCATCGTAGTAGTCGATCTTCCAGAAGATCTTCTCACCGTCCCATAGGATCACACCGAAATCATGCTGTCCGTATGGATCGTTGTTCTCAGTGAACTTATCATCGTTACGAACTGCCTTGATCACACCCTGGACATCACCGAGAGCAAATATGCCTCGTGTAACCATTAAGACTGATGACCGTCGGAACGCATCATTTTTCTTACTGGTCTCGACTGCTGAAGCATCCTGCTGCATATAACCTCCTGATAGCTATGCTAGTAAATCGAGCTGATCGACCGACCGCTCACCAACAGGCGGAAAGAAACGGCAATGCATGGGTCAAGGCGGAGCCCCGCCGCAGCCTAGAACGACATTGAGGCGAAGCAGACGTTTCTTAGAATGGGGAGAGCGTGTGGTGGAAAGCTGTATAGGAACCTGTGAGTCAACAGGAATCTGAGAGATCGCGCAGAACTTGGATACGGAATATAGCGTGAAACTGCAATTGTGCTGCCGTATACGTACAGACGCCAATAACGATGACATCTGAATTGGGCAACATCAATCGGTCTGGTGGCGCTTATCACTGTAACGACAAGGAACAATCCGTATATTTCAGGGCAACTAGACTTAAGATTTCAATTCAGTGCCGGTATATATGGTGTTTACGCAACTCCCCGCTGACTTTACTCCTGATTAACTATGAACATAACGGACTATCATGCATCGTATCTTGCTCACGAACTCACCAAGCGCAGCGCTTCAGACAGTGTTGAAAAACTCGCGCATGTCTTGGCTGACGCCCAGGTTGACCTAAATCCTCACCAGGTTGAGGCGGCACTTTTCGCCTTCCGAAATCCATTCTCACGAGGCGCCATACTTGCCGATGAGGTTGGGTTAGGCAAGACCATTGAAGCTGGCTTATTGCTTGCCCAGAAGTGGGCAGAGCGTAAGCGTCGCCTATTGATTATCGTACCCTCCAACCTGCGCAAACAGTGGAGCCAGGAGCTTTCAGACAAGTTCTACCTGCCCTCGATAATCCTCGAAGCAAAGTCCTTTAACAGTGCCGTCTCTGCCGGAAACCTGAACCCGTTCCAGCAAGACTCAATTATCCTCTGTTCGTACCAGTTCGCCAAGGCGAAAGAGCCATACGTCCACCAGACTAAGTGGGATCTCGTCGTCGTTGACGAAGCACACCGGTTGCGGAATGTCTACAAAGGAACAAGCAAGATAGCGCTCGCCATCAAGAACGCCATCGCGCCGAATCCGAAGGTTCTGCTTACCGCAACGCCGCTACAGAACAGCTTGCTTGAGTTATATGGTCTGGTCAGCATCATCGACGAGTATGCCTTTGGAGACCAGGCGAGCTATCGCCAGCGTTTCACCCGGCTCGGTGAAAACGCAGACTTTGACGAACTCAAGCTGCGTCTCGCGCCGATCTGCAAGCGTACGCTCCGACGCCAGGTACTTGAGTACGTGCGTTATACCAATCGACACGCCCTCGTACAAGAATTCGTTCCAACGCCAGATGAGCAGCGCCTATATGACTTAGTTTCCGAGTACCTGCAGCACGATCACCTCTACGCCCTGCCGGCTAGCCAACGAGCGCTGGTCACGCTGATTCTCCGCAAACTCCTCGCATCCTCGACATTCGCGATTGCCGGCACACTTCAGAGTCTTGTCAACAGGCTTACGGTGGCTGAAACCGTGGCCGAGCAAGTAAACGAAGCTCCACCAGAGATTGCTACGGATTGGGAAGACTACGAAGAGCTGGCCGATGAGTGGGAAGAAGATGAGGAGTTAGAAACAACCCGGAAACGGACGGAACTCACCCCGGAACAGCTACAAGAGCTTCGCGCAGAAAAGGAGACGCTCAGGTCATTCTACGACCTTGCCAGCTCAATCGCGAAGAACTCTAAGGGAGAGGTACTTCTTACGGCTCTTCGGCGCGGGTTTGCCGCCGCGGAACATGCGCAACAGGAAACAGGCGCCGCGAACCTTCAACAGAAGGCCGTTATCTTCACCGAATCTCGCCGGACACAGGAGTACCTCTTCCAACTTCTCCAGGAGACAGAGTTCGCCGGTCACGTGATGCTCTTTAACGGCACCAACACTGATCCCCTCTCCAAAGAGATATACAACGCCTGGCTCACCAAGCACGCCGGTACTGACCGCATCAGCGGCTCCCGCACAGCCGACACCCGGCAAGCGCTCGTGGAACACTTCCGAGACAGTGCAACTATACTCATTGCTACGGAGGCAGCGGCTGAAGGCATCAATCTGCAGTTCTGCAATCTCGTTGTTAATTACGACCTGCCGTGGAATCCGCAAAGAATCGAGCAGCGCATCGGACGTTGTCATCGGTACGGGCAAAAGTTTGACGTTGTGGTAGTCAACTTCCTCAACAAGAGCAATGCCGCCGATGTGCGTGTATACGAGCTACTGGATGAGAAGTTTAAGCTCTTCAGCGGCGTTTTTGGAGCGAGCGACGATGTGCTTGGCGCGGTCGAGTCCGGCGTCGACTTTGAGAAGCGAATCGCAGCCATCTACCAGCAGTGCCGAACGCCCGAACAAATCGCCTTCGAATTTGACGAACTCCAACGCGACCTCGGGGCAGAGATAAGCGACACTAAACGAGATGCCCGTGAGAAGCTGCTCGATAACTTCGATCAGGAAGTCGTCGAGAAGGTAAAGATCGAGACCCATGACATGTTGGGACGCTTTCAAGATCAGCTCTGGCGGCTCACCTGCTATGTGCTCCGCGAATACGCCCACTTCGATCAGAACGCGCACTCCTTCGTGCTTCATCGCAACCCGTATCCTGGCGAGCACATTCACCCCGGTCCGTACAAGGTCGGTAGAGAAGTTGCCGACGTTAACACGTACCGCGTCGGTCATCCGCTGGCGCAACGCGTCCTCTCAGAGGCATCAGAACTGGCGCCACCCACATCGCAGCTTACGTTTGACTACACAAGTTCAGGAAAGAACATTGCCATCGTGCGCGATCTTGTGGGCAAGTCTGGATGGCTCACTTGTGCTAAGTTGACGATGACCGCCCTCGAAACTGAAGATCGGTTGCTGCTCTCCGGCTTCACAGAAAGTGGTGAGGACCTCGATGATTCACAGTGCCGCCGGTTATTTGATTTGCCAGGAAGGACTACTCATGCTGTACTTGACAGCTCACCGGCTGTGGATAGGCTTGCCGAACTGCAACACCAAGAGAAGCATCTGATCCTGGACAATCTTGCCACCCGTAACGGCTCGTGGTTTGACACCGAGATGGATAAGCTCGATCACTGGGCAGAAGACAGGCGAACTGGACTAAAAGCCCAACTTGACGATATAGACGAGCAGCTCCGCGACGCGAAGAGGGCAGCTCGGGCGGCAGGCAGCCTTCCTGAGAAACTCGAAAAGCAACGTCTCGCGCGTACTTTTGAAACGAAACGCGATGA
Organism: uncultured Chthonomonas sp.; assembly: GCA_903919615.1. Lineage (GTDB taxonomy): Bacteria > Armatimonadota > Chthonomonadetes > Chthonomonadales > Chthonomonadaceae > CAIXIX01. The sequence continues at coordinate 4,385 of CAIXIX010000445.1, read as the reverse complement.
GGCTTGGCGAGAATACGATCAGGCGAGCCGCGAACTAGATCGGCAGAAGGACGCCCTTCTTGACGAAATCAGCCAACGGCTCGAGCAGCAAGTGTCAGAGCAGACGCTGTTTACCGTGCGATGGACCATTACCTAAGCGGCAGATACGAGCGCGTTTAGTACCTCAAGCATCGCCTGAGTATCAAGCTTACAGTAAGCCAGTAGGTCAGCGACAAGTTGCTTCGCGTCGTCATCATTGACTTCGCCATTAAGTAGTCTCAGGTATTCCAGTTGTGCTTGGTCACCGTTCGAAATGCTCAGGCTCGCGTAGGACAACTTCGGCGCGACGACCGGCAGAACGTACTTGATAGAAGTTTTACCAAGGAATCGTCGATCTACATAGCAATCTCCGAGTATCTTTTCCAGATCAACAAATCTGTCCATAAAGCTCATTAGCTCTTCCGATCCGTCGATGCCATCTGTATGCATCTGCTTGAGCACAGTCTTCTCGTAAACAGTATAATGCACGATGCTCGCTCCGGTCCGTAAGATCTGGAGCAAGGACTGAACGAATGCCGCTCTGGGGTCGGACTGTTCTTTGTGTACGAACTCGCTATGCGCAGCAGAACTGAGGCTCTGATTAGATTGTGGGGCCACAGTTAGGGTATGGCATGACCATTGAAATGGCAGTAGCATGTATGGTCGGTGCCCCGGAAAGAGCGGTAAGTCTGGTCGCAGTGTTTCGAAGTCGAGGAAGTGAGCCGGGTACTTGATCTCGGCTAATCGTTCAGGGAGTGCGTCGCTTACTGCTAGGCCGCCTGACGTAAAGGCCTCATACCGCAGTTTCTCCGGCAACGTGGAAGGTACCGTATCCGGGACCAAGGAAATGGAACGTGTTCCCTCCGCAAGGAGTTTTTTGAGCCGCGTATGATGAAGACCCAAATAGTAAACATGATCTTGCGGCACGCGAGGTTTGCAGTGGCCCACGAACGCACAACCCGAGCACGCCGATTGAATTACCGGGTCTAGATAAGGCGCAGTGCCGTCGTCTGGCGGATACGCGGTCTGACTTGCCAGTCCCAAAAACCCTGCAGCCGTTACTGCAACCGAGCCGATGGCGGATGCAACATCAGAGGAGATGTCTTCGATAGCGAACAGCTGGTTCACGTCCCATTCGCCGCCTCGCCACACGTAGTCTGAGTTAATGTACACCAAGGAGGCGCCGACCAACATGTGCCCACATTCGGTAAACACGTGAGCCTGGAACGAAACGTCGGGCAGGTGCTCGGGCTTTTTGTATTTGGTACTCGACTTGACCTCGATTATGCGCCATCCGGCAGCTTCACGAAGTAATATATCGATACGGGCCACGAGGCTTCCACAAATGAATGTGGCCTCGTACAAGATATCAGCGCCAGCAGCCATAGCCTGGGCCGTTTTGTCGGCAGCCATCTGATTGCTATCACCGTCAGCAAAGATGAGCAGCCCACCGGGAAAACGGTTGCGAGCAATTTTGCCGATCTCAGTACCGGCGGTCATACGTTGCCGTGCGGTTGCAGAAGGCGCCGCCTCGGTCTCTGGCATGTGGTATTTCAGCCAGAGCCGCTTGCCGCATTCAAGTCCTTCACGGTAATCAGATTTGCTTAACATGACGGATTTTCTATTCTCCATTTGCCCATTGGTACTTGATCTTAAGAAGGTTGAGAGGGCTTTCCCACGGCAACAAGCTGTCCTTTTGAAGGCGACCGACTACGATTCCAGGTGCAATTCCAATTGTTTGTGCGAACGCTTCAATAGACGCGCGTTCGAAATCATGTCGATCAGAGAATGTCCTGTAGGCGTGGACAGGAATAAGATGATTCGCGGCGAATGTGTCTGCTTCTAATTCCTCTGCGTTCTTCGACCCATTCGTTTCAAGATAGACAGCCCTCTTCTGATGGCGGAGGATATGGCAAGTCTCGTGAAAAACGGTGAACCAAAGACAGTCATTGGTCTTGTAGCGCAGCGTAATTTGAATCAGTGCTTTCGATGGAGTAATCCATCTGGTCGCACCGGACACTCCCATGCTTGGAAGCTCGGGAACAAACAGTATCACAACGCCGCACCTTGAGAACCGTTCTCTCAACTCAGAGACGAACTTGCTTGGCGCCTCACATGTCAGCGTTCGAGCATGATCTACTGCGTCCCCAAATGCCTTTTCGTCGTATAATCCTGCATCGACGTCCTCTGCGAGGAGCTCACCTTGACGCAGCCAGGCCGCAATTAGATGATCCTTGTCAGTCGTCAGCACCGATCGTCGAAATTGCGGTCTAAGGCTTGCTGCCCATGCACTGAACGCTGATCTACTAACTACGCCGAAGTAGTGAAGCAGATTGTAATACTTCTCGCGCGCTACGGTAGTTGGTGGCATCCACCCATACTTTGCCATTTTCGGATATGGAAAGCTTCGCGCCCACGCTAGGTCCTCTGTGGTAGGTTCTGTGATGCTTGATCGGGTCAACCATTCCTGATACCTCGACTCGCGCTCGAGCCAGAATCTGGCTGGCGTACCAAGTACGCGCTCAAGATCAATGGCTAACTCTGGAGTGATCGGAGCCTTCCCGTTCACAATCTGGCTGAGGTTCTTATCAGAGCGTCCAAGTCGAATACTTAGAACCTTCTGACTGATCCCTCGCTCATCAAGCAAATCGCACAAGGTCGATCCCGGAGGCGAGACGCTCGTCGGATTGTAGTTTAAATTGGTCATGTATGGTTTCTCTTTCTCCGTAGTTCCTATATTAGTGGTAGTCAACGACCTCGATGACCTTGACTGAAGTGATTTGCGACCAGTCGAGCCCCCCACTGACCTGTACAGGAACCGGATCGTGATTTGGTTCAAAGATCAGACGATAGTTACCGGTTAGCCTAACAGAGAATTGTCCCTTCCGGTTGCTGGTAAGCTCTTCACATCGTCCTGGCAGACTCTTCATGTCCTCAAGTGAAGCCGCGGCGGCGAGGTCGTCGAGTCTCTTACGAATGTGTCCGCCACGCTCAGCGCCATATGTCTGACTTAGCTTCGCATCGTCGTTCATGACCTTGGCCACCTTCGTCGAAACAAACACAATTTCCAAAGCGTTAGTTCCTCATTGACATTACGTACTTGGTAAACAGAATGTCTCATTTTAGCTCATTATCGGATAAACTATCAAGTGTGCTCAAATTTGCCTCATAGTCGTTGTTTTGCCAATGACTAATATAATGTGACCGTAAGTCGTGGTTATTGCTTGCGCGAAACCATGCAATAAGCTTGAATCGAGTAGAACCCAACAAACACCATGAATGATCAGGACATGAATAACGAACCCGAACGACTCGACCTCCACTCCCTTGACGTTGCTGAGGAGAAGCGGCATAAGCTGCTGCGCCTGTTCCCGGAAGCTCGGACAGAGGGCGGTAAGATTGACTTTGACACGCTCAGGGCCGCACTTGGCGAGCAGGTAGACGCAGGACGCGAGCGCTACGGTATGAACTGGCCCGGCAAGGTCGAGTGCATGCGCACCATTCAGGCTCCAAGCATGGCAACACTGCTGCCCTGCCCAGACGACAGTGTAGATTGGGAAACCACCGAAAACCTGATCATTGAGGGTGATAACCTGGAGGTACTCAAGCTCCTGCAAAAGAGTTACCTAGGCAAAGTTAAGATGATCTATATCGATCCGCCCTATAACACTGGCAAGGACTTTGTTTACCCAGATAACTATGCCGAAAGTCTGCAAACCTACCTTGAGTATTCCGGCCAAGCCGACGAACATGGTAGGAGGTTTGGTACTAACACCGACGCTGACGGTCGGTACCACTCTAGATGGCTCACGATGATGTTGCCTCGCCTCTTGTTGGCGCGCAATCTCCTAGCGGATGACGGTATTTTTATGGCCTCAATTGACGAGGCTGAACATCCGAATCTTCGTTCCCTTTGCAATCTTGTCTTTGGCGAGGAAAACTTTGCTGGCGAGATCGTGTGGAAGAACTCAAGCAAGAATGACCAAGATTACGTTTCAATCCAGCATGAGTACTTCCTTATTTATGTCAAGGACAAGACGGAAAACAAAGGAAACTGGACGGAGAGAAAAGAGGCTCTCGACGAGATCTACAAGGCGTTCTCGGGGTTCTCAAAACAGCACGGTACTGACTGGAACGCAATCCACGAGGCTGCTCAGAAGTGGTACACCCAGTTTCCGGAGTCTAATCCGATTTTCGACAGCAAACACTATTGCTGGATGGATACCCGAGGCGTTTATTTTGCTGCAGATATCTCGGGCCCAAATTATGGCCAGTATCGCTACGATGTACCACACCCGTTGACACACAAACCTTGCAAACAGCCAGCAAGCGGTTGGCGTTATCCTCCTGATACCATGAAAAAGCTG
>CAIXIX010000444.1 GCA_903919615.1 uncultured Chthonomonas sp. | reverse complement strand
CATCTTTGCCGCTTCCGTCGATTTCGGCCGGCGCTGCTTCGTCTCGTACCTGCTCCAGAAACCGGTGAATTCTCGCACGAAACGTATCATCGAAATCGCGATATCCGCCGAACACCGGATTGGTGTATACCAGCTTCTCCTGATTGCCTGCCGGGTAGAGAGTAGCTTCGCGCCACATATCTTCCACTACGATGCGCCCTTTTACGCCAGCGACTTCCACGCGCTCCATCGGATGTCCGCGCTCAATATCGTAACTGCTGGTAAGGTGCCCCACCATTCCGTTACGGAGACGCATATTGATAGATGCTGTTGACCAGAAATTCCTTCCTGACGCCTGCAGCGCGAAGCATTGCACCTCTTCGATATCACCACAAAAATGTCTGATCAGGTCGACTGAGTGCGGATTCAGCGCTTTCAGGTGGTAGTTGCGGGACTCGAAACCGCCGGGCCTGCCGATCCATAGCGCGACATTCACAAAGAGGAGCTCACCTAGCCTGCCCTCCAACTGCCAGCGTTTCGCGGCGAACGCCGCCGGTGTGAAACGGTGGTTAAAATCGATTCCGAAGCATCGGTTCGCAGCCTCTGCAGCCTTAACCATCTCGCCCGCTCGATCAATATCGTTACAGATTGGCTTTTCGCATAGAACGTGCGCGCCGGCAGCAATCGCCTCTAGGGTTGGTTCAAAATGGTCGCTGGAGTATTCGTATCCCCCGGTGGTGATGCTGCATAGGTCTGGCTTAAGCGCAGCCAGCATCTCCTTTGCCGTCAGAAAAAAGGGCACACCAAACCGCTCACTGGCAGCTCTGGCGCGCACCTCATCTCGATCGCAAACACCCACGAGTTCGGCAATCGGATCGCCCTTGTAGATCGTCGCATGAAGATTACCGATTGGCCCCATGCCGATCACGCCCACACGCAGCATAATGTGCTCTCTCTATCATCACATTTTGTTCAACCAGGAACCTTCGCTCGTAAACCGGTTGAATACTACTTTACTTTACCCCTGCTGAAGGGCTATGGAGGTGAAACACTCCAATTTCGCCCGGGCACTTGTATCTGAACGGCTTACCGGTAACACCCAGTCCCCTGCTCAGGTACATACGTGCCTTGCCGCGGGAATACCAGCCCGCCACGTAGTCGCACCGTAAATGGAGCTTTATCACGAGGCGCGGGCTGGGGAATGGCAGATTTATCTGGCCGCCATGCGTATGTCCCGAGAGCTGAAGCACATCTCGGTTGTCGACCGACTCCAGCATTGTTGGGTTATGAGAGAGCAAAACGGGCGTTACGTCGTCTGGCACTCCAGCAAACGCCTTCTGGAGATTCGGCCAGCCCTCATAGTAGTCATCAACGCCAACGAGCCATAGCCCCTGCTCAGTCTGAACATTCGCATTGTTCAGAATCGTTACATCGCACCGTTCGAGCACCTCGATCGTCTCCGCGATGCCGCGCCTATGATCATGATTTCCAAATGTAACGTACGTGCCATGTTTCGGTTTGAATCGGTTAAGCAATGCGGGAAGGGGATACTCGCGCACCGTATGGTCGTCGATAAAATCGCCTGTTATCAACAGGTAATCGGGCGCAATCGCGTTGACGCGCGCGATCGTCTCCTCATACACTGGATCGGTGTTACCGTATCCGGCATGGATATCGGTGAGGTGAACAAAGCAGATACCGTCGCTCGAGGTCGGCAGCCCATTGATCGTAACATTGTGATGAACGACCTCAACTTCGTACAGACGCTTCTGGCCGGTATCAACGGTAAAAAGACTGCTACTGCTGCTCACGCTGTTCCGACTCCCGCTGGATCGCCAGCATTTCGAGCGTCGCGCCGAGCGTT
>CAIXIX010000443.1 GCA_903919615.1 uncultured Chthonomonas sp. | reverse complement strand
GGCGCAGAGTCCGTCCTCGTCAACGTAGTGAGGCAGCCAGACGCAAACACGGTAACCGTTGTGCAGAACGTACAAGATGTTCTGGGCGAGCTGAAAACTACGCTCCCTAAAGGCACTGAAATCGGGGTGTTTTACGACCAGTCGAAACTGATTGGCGAAGCCATCGCAAGTGTTAGAGATGCCGTAATTATTGGCGCATTGCTGTCGGTTGTGGTCCTCTTGCTATTCCTGGGGAATATTCGGGCGACCTTAGTGACAGCGTCCATCATTCCCGTGACAGTACTCATCACGTTTCTCTTGATGCGCCTCGTCGGCCTCACCATGAATCTGATGACCCTCGGTGCGCTTGCCGTTGGGATCGGGCTGGTGATCGATGACGCCATTGTAGTGGTCGAGAACGTTTTTCGGCACCTTGCTCATGGCGAAAGCCCAGAAGCAGCAACGCGAATAGCATCTGGAGAGATCCTGGCGCCCATGATCTCTTCGACCCTAACGACAGTCGTGGTCTTCCTGCCTCTCACTCTCGCCGCAGGAATCGCTGGCGCATTCTTTACGGCGCTCGCTGTCAGTCTGACCCTCGCGCTAATGGTTTCCCTGGCCCTCGCAATGTTTGTAAGCCCGAGTATGTGTGCTGCGTTTCTGCGAGTTCGACCTGGTGCGCCCGAACATGGCAGGCTCTTTGATAAGACGCTGGAATTCTATGAAAAATCGTTACGGTTCGGCATACGTCACCGCTGGCTGCTCCCGGTTGGAATCGCTGTCATCGTGCCAGTGACGGTCTTCTTTGCCAGCCATCTTGGAACGGGATTTATGCCATCAATGGATGAGGGGGCCTTTGTTCTGGATTACCATACGCCTCCCGGAACGTCTCTTGACGAGAGTGACCGGCTCATCAAGAAGATCGAAGGAGTACTCAAGGAGACGCCGGAAATCGATTCTTACTCGCGGCGAACTGGCACTGAACTTGGCTTTGCAATTACTGAGCCCAACAAGGGCGACTTTGCGATAACACTCAAGCAGAAACGAAAGCGAGGTATCGACGAAGTCATCGATGATGTTCGACAGAGAGTCGCTGCTGCGGCGCCGGGTGTTGATGTCGACTTTTCCCAAGTACTTCAAGATCTTATCGGAGACCTTTCTGGAGCGCCCAGCCCAGTCGAAATCAAGCTTTTTGGCGAAGACAAAGCCACTATAGAGGATCTGGCGAGGGACATCGGTAAGAAGCTCGCGAAGATCAAGGGCGCCGCAGATATGAAAACCGGTGTGGTGGAAGAGGGCCCGCAACTGACCACCCATGTTAACACACTTCTGGCAGGGCGATTTGGCCTGAATACCGACCAAGTGGCAACGCAAGCTAACGCAGCGATCTTCGGAGATGTAGCCACACAACTTCTTCAGGGAGAACGGCAGATCGACGTTCGAGTACGGTATCCCGCCGAATACCGCACCAATGCAGCATTACTTGCTTTGCTGCCTATCCGGTCTCCATTCGGATACAATGTTCCACTTGGCTCGTTAGGAAAAATCACTCTCGAGCAAGGCGCTGCCGAACTGAACCGCGAAAATCAGCGCAGAATGATCTCAGTAACGTCGCAGCTATCTGGCAGGGACCTCGGAAGCGTAATGAAGGACGTGCAAAAGATGATGCGAGATCAGAAGCTGCCTCCGGGCGTAACGTATGTACTTGGTGGGCAGTTTGAGAGTCAAAATAAGTCGTTTGCTAACCTGTTGATGGTGCTTGCATTGGCTGTATTGCTCGTGTTCGGAGTGATGCTTTTCCAATTCGGTTCGTTTACGGCGCCGGTCGTGCTCCTTCTGATGATGCCACTTTCGCTTTTTGGCGTTAGCCTCGGATTGTGGGTTACTGGCACGCCATTCAACGTATCCTCTTTTATGGGAGCCATTATGTTGGTAGGCATCGTTGTTAAGAATGGTATCCTGCTGCTCGATCAGGCGACTAAGGCAGAGAGGTCAGGTGCCGATCTTTCAGAGGCCGTCTTGCACGCAGGTGAATCCCGACTGAGACCGATCTTAATGACAACTCTTACGGCTATACTCGGACTTGTGCCATTGGCGTTGGGGCTTGGGGCTGGTGCGGAGATGCAAAAACCGCTAGCGATCGCCGTGATTTCTGGCCTTCTGTTCTCAACGCTGTTTACACTGTTCTTTGCGCCGCTTATGTACATTGCGTTTCGGGAAAGGCAGATAAAGGGCGGCTGGGCCTCTTTAAATATGTGATAGGTGAGGTGATTATCGAACGCTGGCCCTTCGATGCTTCTCGGAGGGTCAGCGACTTTTTGGTGCTATGTGGAGTGGCCGCCCACGTGTTAGTCAGCACACCCTACTCCACAGTCACGCTCTTGGCAAGGTTTCTTGGCTGGTCGATTTCGCATCCACGCCTTAATGCCACATAGTAAGCCAGGAGCTGCATCGCTGGCGCCGCGACAATTGGCATAAGTGCATCGTGTGCCGCTGGCAGCGCCACGGTAACATCTCGGCATCCCTGCGGCAAGATGAGGTCTTCGCGCGTGAAAGCCGCTACAATCCCGTTTCGAGCCTTAACTTCCTGCAAATTGCCAATGAGCTTCGCAACGGTTGCGGACTGTGTGCACAGCCCGATGGTCGCCGTTTGCCGAGTTATGAGAGCAAGCGGCCCATGCTTCATCTCGCCCGCAGCATAGGCTTCAGCATGCATGTAGGAAATCTCTTTGAGTTTCAGTGCAGCCTCCATCGAGGCCGCATAGTCGTACCCTCTGCCAACGAAGAAGTAAGTGCTTATATCGTCAAAACGCGTTATCAACTCGGAGATCTCATTTTCGAGTGTCAGCGATCGCGCAATCAGTTCTGGCAGTCTCGCAATATCTGCAATCAGGTTTTCCACTGGCGTCGATTCTGGCGATAAACAGCCTAGATACGCTGTTAGGAGGGCGATAGTGGTTAACTGAGCTGTGTAAGCCTTGGTGGAAGCAACACCTATCTCGACCCCTGCATGCGTCAGTAAAACTGCGTCGGCGCTCCTTGCTAAGGCGCTTCCGTGGACGTTGACAATTGCAATTGTAAGTCCGCCAAGTTCGTTGGCCTCCTTAATTGCGGCAATAGTGTCTGCAGTCTCGCCAGATTGCGATATTCCAATTACAAGAGTATGGGCGTTCACTATCGGTTCGCCATATCGGAATTCGCTGGCAGTAACCGCATCCACAGGGACCCTGAGAGTTTGCTCAATGAGACGTTTGCCATAGACCCCGGCGTGATATGCCGTACCACAGCCCACAATGATAATCCGATGAATACTGCTCCATTGGGTCGAATCGAGCCTGCTAGAAATTGTTGGCAGTTCGACCCGATGTTTGCCGATCAGCCGACCTTCGATCGTCCTGGTAACGATCGCCTTCTGCTCTCGGATCTCTTTCAACATGTAGTGAGCGCACTTACCCTTGTCGTTAATAACTTCTAAGTGCTCTGCAATTACTACAGGGCGGCTCACCAATTCGCCAGAGACATCCGTGAGCCTTACGCTCGTTCGCTCAATTTGCGCGAAATCACCGTCCTCAAGCACGATCATCCTATTTATATTAGACGGCAGCGCTGAAATATCAGAAGCCAGACATCTCGCTTCGTCTCCGACGCCAATTATCAACGGTGAATCTCTTCTGGCTGCAAAGACGACACCCGGACAGAAATCTATGACAATGGCGACCGCGAATGAACCTTCGAGTAAATGTAGCGCGCTGCGGATTGCATTGGCATAATGATCTACAGAGTGTGAGGAGCATTCGGCTTTGTAAATGTCGCGCAGGGAACACGCATCCTCGATAAGGTGAGCAATTACCTCAGTGTCGGTTTCAGAAGCGAACTCATGCCCGTCAGCTACAAGTCTATCACGCAGCTCAGCGTAGTTTTCGATGATACCGTTGTGAACAACGGCAACCTTGCCGGTGCAATCTCTATGTGGATGGGCGTTGCGAACGCTAGGTTCACCATGCGTCGCCCATCTTGTGTGTGCTATTGCAACGGTTGAATTTCGAAGGGCGTCCTGGCATGGCGCTTCTTCAACAGCGGATTCGAGCGATGCGATCTTGCCGGATGCTCGTACAACGTGCAGGCTGCCGGCATCTATGCAGGCAACTCCAGCAGAGTCGTAGCCTCTGTATTCGAGCCGTTTGAGGCATTCGATTGCGGTTCTGACTGCATTGATATTTCCGACATATGCGGTAATTCCACACATATATTGCCTTCCTTGGATCGTGATTCTGTCAAATAGAGCGCTTTACGCGCAACAATCTGTCAGGCTGACATATCTTTGCTCGCTCCGTTTCAGGTTACGCAGTGGCTCGGCGGCAAGCTTCAAATGTCAGGTCTGTTCCATATGCGATCAGCCGCTCACGAAGATCGCTGAGCCGGTCGAATTGTTCCGTGGTAAGCTCTTCAGAGATCATCTTAACGCGCTTTCCATGGAGCGAAGTCGCACCAAAATTCCACGGATGTCGCTTGCCCAACTTTGTGCTATCTACCGCAACGATTATCTCCGGCACAGCAGACAACACCTGTTTGAGAAACGCGGCCTCTTCGGCCCGATGAGAGAACAGGTCGAGCAGACCAGGGCCGGTTCCCGTTCCGAGCAGCACTCCGCTTGCTCCAACAATAGCCAGACTGGGCTGAAAGGCGCTTCGGTATTCCGGCGTGTGGAGCGCGCAGTCTTCCGGGGAGTAGATCTCACCAAGAACGCCAGCGGAAACACCTGCTGTTACAAGTTCCAGAAGCGATGGGATACTGTTGGTAAAGACGATGAGATTGTGCGGATGCGCTCCTTCAACTGCGGCGCGTCGAATTTCGCACGCGACGGCATAGGGGGTGCTGCCGGCAGTAAGTGCAATTGCAAGCTCGTCATGAAGGCCAGCGACAACCGCCCTCGCGATATCTCTCTTCGCCGACGTACGCCTATCGAGCTGATCTGTAAAATATCCGGGAGAATATCCCGCTCTTGAGACCTGTACCTTGCCGCGCCGAAGTTCAATGCCATTGACGCGGTGAAGCAGCTGTTGAAGCTGGTCGATGTCGCGCCTTACTGTCCGAGCATCGCAACGCATGGAGTCTGCGAGAGAGTCAAGATCCTGAGGCTCTTCACACTGCGCCAGCAACTCCATCAACTGCATCCTGCGAGCGTCTGCATGCTCGGACATCTTAGCCATTCTCCTTCGAGTATGTTTTGCACATATGAGAATACCGTGCATTTGGTCACATCTCAACCAATATGTGACAAAAAAGCACTGTTCGGTTGTCACATTACGGTCAATGCATGATCCCTTATTGCAAGTTCGGTCCGTATCTCAGGCCTCGGGAGCAACTCTACTGCGGTCGGCTTTCGATGCATAGCGATGATATCTGATGGTTTCTGGCTGGTTAAAGTAATCCATCAACTCGATAAAGCACGTTTAAAAGCTGCACACTCGTAGAAGTGACAAAACCACGCCTTTTCCCCTTGACATAAGGGCATAATGAGCAATACAATATGCTTTCCCATCTCAAAAATCAATGTGACGGATCGTTTGAAAGCAGGTTTGAGGCTTGCGGAGTAAGATGACAGGCAGTAATCGATTCAATCGTGGGTTTACGTTCGGTTCGTCTCGCTATGCAATCGGCATAGTTGCGTTTACGGCTGCCGTCGTTGTCGTGTCGATCGTAGCGTGGCGCCGTTACCACCACGTGCCTAAGCTGCCGAATGGTACTGGCGCTACGCCGTCTGTTGCGGTAAAGCCAGGCCCATTTGTGCCTGATCCTCCCGGCATCCTAATCCATCACTCTGATACTCCAGCTTCGGCGCATGGTAAGCCCTTCGATGCTGCAGCATTGGACCGAATTGCGGCTCAGCGTGGTTTTTCAACAACGTTCGAAGGCAAGGTGTATCACATCAGTTATCACTACGTCATTCTTCCTGATGGAACGGTTCAAAAGGGACGTCCTGATCACTGCCAGGGCGCTCATTGCCCAAGGTACAACAACTGGATAGGCATTGTACTGATCGGCGATTTCCAGAGCGCTAGCAAGAGATGGTGGCCCACGCAGCCGACCGATTTGCAGAAGCAATCTCTCGTTAAACTTTGCGAATCGCTAATGTCCGAGTACCACATCCCTCCGGAAAATGTAAGACGTCACCGAGATGAACACGAGACCTGGTGCCCGGGAGTTCGCTTCCCTTATGCCGAGATCGTAAGGGAGCTGCGAGGTTACTCTCAGGAACATGCGGAAACTCGTACGCGTCAGCAGCTGCCGGCGCTTATTGCCAGCGCAGGCAACTCAAAAGTAATAGTACATTAAATACAAAACGTCGACGTGAGAGAGCTCTCCTCTCCAGTCGACGTTTTGGTTAACTTCACCGGCCTGCATTACAAGAGTTTCAGTGATGCCGCCGAGTCGTGTGCTGTAACCTATCCAGAAACTGTTCAAAGTTGTGTTGCGGATCATAGCCTAGCAGCGTGATGGCTCGTGTTATGTCGTATCCGTGATGGACGTGCGGTACCCTGAGATCGTGTTCGGATAGCAGTTTTACCACGCCAGGATAGTACTGTTCCAGCACTTTCTCAGGATCCGTGGCGAGTGCGGGCCAGTCGTTATCGGTGAATGGCCGCGCGCATTGGACCAGAAATGTCTGGTAGCCAAACGTTTCGTCCATCACGGCGCCTAGAGCCAGCTGATTTGCCTGAGCCACATCCTCTCGATCCAGGTAGTTGTTAAGCCTTCCCAATCCGTCCGTTTTCCAATCGGTAGGAGTAAACTTGCCATATCGCAATGTAGCCACGCTAAACCCATGTTTGCGCGAGTAAAACCGACACATCTCCTCGCCGGCCATCTTTGTCTGCGCATGATACTGGTTAGGGACGCATGGCGTGCTCTCATCAACAATCAGGCGGCCGCGGGTGCCATCCCCATATACAGAATCGCAAGATGAAAAGACGATTGCCTTGACTTTGTTAAGCAGCATCGCACGCAGTACGTTGTGCAGTCCGGTGATATTAACAGAGTAGTAATCGTCATAATTTCGCGTTCCTGCTGACGATCCGTGCAGAGCAGCTGCATGTACTACGGCATCGCATCCCTGCATTGCGTAAGTTACGAGTCCCGCGTCTCGGATATCACCCTGAATTGCGATGGAACCATCAGGCACGCTCATGGGCTCTAGGTCAAACAGCACTAACTCGTTCCGATCAACTGCCAGACGCTGGATTAGAGCCGTTGGAAAATTACCACGCGCACCTGTGATCATGATCTTCATGAGTTCATCTCCTGATTAGTGCATTTCGTCGGATAAGTACTGCTCTCCCAGGTGTAATATCCAGCCGGGGTCAGCCTCGCCAACAGTGTAAAAGGAACCGGTGATAACAATGAGATCGCCTGGGCGACTGAAACGAATTGCTGCTTCCACGGCAGATTTGACGCTTCCGCACTCCTCGACATCGTGTCCAGGCTGTTCCTCGCGTATGATTGCAGCAAGATCGCCTGTCGGCAGTGCTCGTTTCCAATTAGGGCTGCACAAGAACACCCGATCCGAGCCCGGCACAAGTTGACGCAGTACCGGTTCAGGCTCATGCCCGCTTAGCATACCGACCACGATCAAAACCCTCGAGAGGTTTCGCCTTTTTCGGATCGCATCAAGAGGGCCCTTTAGTGCCGCTGCTGCCATTTCATTATGGGCGCCATCGATGGCAACCACTCGTCCTTGCGGCAGGTCGATGGTCATTAGACGACCGGGCAGAGAAACCGTCCGCAGAGCTCTCCGAATTGGCCCTTCAAAGAGCTTTTCTCCAAGGCAGTTCATCGCGACCTCAATCGCTGCAATCGAGCATGCCGCATTTATGCGTTGATAACTTCCCTGCATCGCAACTTCAGGCGCGCTATACACCCGGGTCTCTGTGGCTACACGGATGCCGCCATAGTGTTCGCCATCGGGGCCATGGCTTGTGGGCTCCCAGTATACACTACCCGGTTTGCAAGTTGGGGCAGAAGCATCCCCTCTCCTGACAACGATGAGAGGCGCATTCCGCTGGGTCGCGGTCCGCTTAATAACTTCGAGTGCGCCCGGATGGTCGGTTGCCGTAATGCATGGGACACCTTCCTTGATGATGCCAGCCTTTTCGGCAGCAATAAGCTCATGTGTGTCACCAAGGATCTGAGTGTGGTCGAGGCCGATATTTGTAATCACCGTCACTTCGGGCCTAACAACGTTCGTAGCGTCCAGCCGGCCGCCAAGGCCGACTTCAATGCATGCCCAGTCGATGTCCCTTTCTGAAAATGCAAGAAAACCGATTATGGTTTTTAATTCGAACTCAGAAGTCTGGCCAAATTCGGTGCATGCGAGCTCTTCAATAATGGGTTTGGCAGCGTCAACTTGCCTCGCAAAGGCAGTCCGGGAGATCATCTTTCCGTTGATCTGGATGCGTTCCCGCACATCATAGACATAAGGTGAATAATAGGCGCCAGTTTTGCAGCCAATCTCCTTGAGTATTCCAGCGCACATCGCTGTCGTTGAGCCTTTACCCTTGGTGCCAGCGACGTGGATGACACCGAAATGGTTCTGAGGATTGTTGAGCCTGTTACACAGCTCGGTGAAGCGCTCAAGGCCGAGTTTCCAGCCAAGTGGCAACAGGCCGTCCATGTAAGCCAGTGCATACTCATATTTCATTGTTTGGAGCTCATGTACTGCTGCGATTCTCCAGGACTGCAGTTGAAATTGGCGTAAGTCTATGGTCAGAAACGACAGGCGTAGTTTCTGCAGTATCTACGGATTGTCCTTTACTTACTGGCTAATCGCAATATCTGTGGGGATTTAGAAACAAAGGGAGACTGGGGGACGTGGATTCGAACCACGGTTAACGGCTCCAAAGGCCGCTGTCCTGCCGCTGGACGATCCCCCAATACAGGACTACAGGCGACGTGATTATACTCTGGCTCGTTTCGGGGTGTCAAGTTGAAGCTTTACCTGTCGCTTTCGCTGATTAATTAAGACCGGCAGGGAAGCCCCTTGCTGCGACCGCACGTTTCGGACTTATTAATTGGGGCTAACACCATATCGCCCACGAATGAGCGAGCTAATCTCGTTTACGACCAGATCGACAATAGATCCATCCGGACCCTGCGCCATTACACGCACTAGAGACTCAGTACCAGAAGGACGTACGGAGAGCCAGCGCTCATTGCCGAGTTTTGCATAGCCATGTTGAATGGCGTCTTGAACATCTGAGTCGCTTGCCCACGCATTTTTGTCGATCACACGAATATTGATCAACCGTTGTGGACAGTTTTGAACCACACTTGCCAGTTCCGAAAGCTTTCGGCCCCTCTGCATTGCCACATGGAGTACCTGCAGCCCAGTTACAATTCCGTCACCGGTAGGGGTGATGTCCGGAAGCAAAATGTGTCCGCTCTGCTCTCCGCCGATGGAAGCGCCAAATGCAACCATTGCTTCGGAAACATATCGATCACCAACATCTGTTCGGTACAGGGTTACTCCAATTCGCTGTAGCGCCTGCTCGAGTCCTACATTGCTCATAATCGTTGCCACAACCAAATTACCGGCCAATCGCCCGGTTCGATGTAACTCTCCCGCGATAATTGCCATCATCCGGTCACCGTCAACAATTCCACCGTTTTCGTCAGCTATCATTACCCGGTCTGCATCACCGTCGAATGCCAGACCAGCGGATGCCCCTGTCGATGCGACTAGTGCTGCCATTTCGGCGGGTCGCGTCGAGCCGCAGTCCAGATTGATGTTTACGCCTGAAGGGGATGCATGAATGGTAGTTACTATCGCACCCAGCGCCTCAAATACTCGCGGTGCAATATCGTAAGCGGCGCCATTCGCACAATCCAGAACTAGTGAAAGACCCGCAAGCGGCAGAGCACCACCCTCTTGCTGCGGTACAGTGGCAATCACATGCTGTATATAGTGATCAATCAATGTAGGATTCGCGCGAAGCGTACCGAGGCCTCCTCCCGTAGGCATATCGACAGTGCCAGGCGACTCGAGAATTGACTGAATCTGATCCTCAACGGAATCGGGCAGCTTCTTGCCATCGGGGCCAAAAAACTTGATACCGTTGTCATCAAACGGATTGTGCGAAGCAGAGATGACAATACCGGCAGCGGCGCCGCTTGTGAGCACGGCGTGAGATACCGCTGGCGTAGGGGCTACGCCCACCGAAACGACATCAACTCCCATCGAAGTAAGGCCGGCGCTAAGTGCGCATTCCAGCATATCGCACGAAATTCGTGTATCTCTGCCTATTATGACGTGAGGTCGGCGCTCCTCTTCGTTGGCGGCGATTGCTACAGGATGAGTATGTATCCAACCCCCGGCGGCAGTGCCGAGCTGTAATGCGAGTTCAACGGTGAGCGATTGATTCGCTTTGCCGCGAACCCCGTCCGTTCCAAAGATTCTGCGGCGGCTCATCGTGGTCCGTACTTCCTTCGATATCTGCACCTGTACAGGGTATACCTCCAGCGAGCTGCCATGCGATCTGGCATCGATTTAACCCTCTGTTACTTTTACGAGGGCGGGGCGAAGCACGCGCTCATGCAACACATAGCCGCGCTGTACCTCTTCTGCAACCGTGTGCGGAGGGAGATCATCCGACTCTGTATGGCCGATTGCCTCATGAAAGCTTGGGTCAAACTCTTTGCCAACGGATTCGATTGGACTTACTCCCGACTTTTCGAGGAAATTCGTGAGCTGCTTCATGGTGCCATTGAGCCCGACAAGCAACGCGTCCATATTACGCGTCTGTACTGCCGCTCCAAGTGCACGCTCAAAGCTGTCAACTACTGGCAAGAGCTTTACTATCAGGTCTGCCGTGGCAATGCGCTGAACCTCTTTGAACTCCTCTTCCTTGCGTCTTCGGAAGTTCTGAAATTCTGCCTGTGTGTAGAGTACGCGCTTCTCGGCTTGATCCGCACGCGTTCGCGCGTCCTCAAGATCGGCCTGGAGTGCAACAATATAAGCTTCGGCGCCTGAGGAATCGTGCGAGTTCTCGTCGGTGTCAGCTTCTTGCTGAGCGCCTTCGGCCGATGCCGTTTGGTGCAAGTTTGTCGCGTTCACCGGCTCTTCAACGGAAGGATCATCATTCGTTATCTGAATTTTTTTCCGCATCATCTTGTTTCTACTGCTCCTGGAGTACTGTGTTTCGTAGTTTCGGCGACCACATTTTTTGCGGTCGCCGACAACTGTTCCTTAACTAATACGTTCTAGCGCTTCTGCATGGCTTCGTTTGTTCAGCGTCGCCCTACAAATATCGCAGAATGACAATCAAGCGACGCACATACTGGTCAACATGTTCGATAAACTCGCAGACATAAAGTTAACTGCCGATATTGTGCGTTGATAGTGCATACGTGTGGGTCCAAGCACTGCTATAAAGCCTGCATGCCGATCGCCGATGCGGTAGGGTCTCGTAATCAAAGTACATGTCTGCATCGGCTCATATGGATTTTCGGAGCCGATATGAATGGTGACATCGTACCCAGCGAGCGATCGGCGCAGCACCTTAAATAGTGCGCTGCGTTTTTCGAGCGCTGTAAGCAGGTTTTCCAGGCGTTGAACATCCTGAAACTCGGGTTGTCGCATAAGCTGATATGCGCCCTGGAAATAGACTCGGCGATCAACGATGCTCGTTATCAACTGTGTGATCGCAGTAACGACTCGGCCCTTAACCGCGGCGAGATGCAATAGCGATGAGGGCATCTCCAGAACACGCAGAAGCCGTTCAACGTCCTCCAAATTTTGATCGGCGGCCTGTTCATTGATAACATTTGCCACCAGAACTAGGGTTGAGTCTGCCGGGGCCGATTCAACCTCGATCAGTCGATGCTCAACAGCGCCAGTTGAGAATAGTGCAACGGCGAGAATATGGCGCGGACTGGCATGCGTCAGGTACAGGCGGCGAAGGCGAATACTGTCCGTTACGGGGGCCGTCGCAATTGAGGCATACGATGTAAGGGCCGAAAGGGTTTTACACGTTATCTGCAAAATCGCTTCAATCTCATTTACCGAGCCCTTCAAGCTGGTACGAGCCAGCTTTTCGTCCTCGGGTGAAAGGGCGCCTGGCGGCTGCATGAGCTGATCAACGAAGTACCGATATCCGAGGTCAGTTGGAATTCTTCCCGCAGAGGTATGGGGCTGAATGAGATATCCAAGATCTACAAGTTCAGCCAACTCATTTCGCACTGTGGCCGACTTACAACCAGGGTTGTAAACTTCGATTATGCGTTCCGAACCCACGGGCCGGGTGGTATTTACGTAGTCCTGAACAACGGCTTCAAGTATTCGGAGTTTTCTCGGATCCAAGGTCGACATTTATCGATTAGACTCCCCGGTAAACGTATGGATGCCGTACGGCTGCCACCTAGTACGTATATCCCACTACGACTTTAGTCCAAGTTTCGGGCGGCCCAACCGGCATCAACTTTACCTGTGTTAAACTTTATTATATCTGTGAGCCTATGTGCTGTCAAGCTTGCTTTGGCTCGCGTCGCTACACTGGCGCACTCTACTTTACGCTCAACCTGACAATTGACCAGATCTTTGGCATCCGCAACCATGATGCGCGATCCGCCGAACGACACTCTGCAAACACTGTTTTGATTATAAGGCGCTAATATGGCTTTCGTGCGGCAACAAAATAAACTATATACGTATCTGGCAGTGTGCTATTTAGTCGCTGGGAGTGTTTCTTTGTGTTTGGCTCAATCGGCGGCAAAAAACGCGGCAAGCCCACCGAAAACCCAGATATTAGCAAAAGCGCTTGATAAGGGTTTCGTTACAGCGCGCGGTATTGAGCTGTGGCGAGGCAAATATGAGCTAAACAATATCGGCGTGAACGTACAGGATCTGTTTCTGCGATACCTGACCGGCGATGCGGCGTCAGCGAAGCTCGATCTGACTCGTGCATCCGCATTTGGTGTTCGATTTGTGCGATGCGGCAGTGGAATTCATGGGACTGCCGACTTCAAGCGCTATTCGGAAGATCGTGCAACCTGGTATGCTGCTTTTCGACATATGCTCTCCGATGCGGACGCATCTGGAATTGGCATTGTCCACGTATTGTTGCCAGATCTTAGCGTCTTGGCTTCACTTGGCCAGGCACCGACAGCTCAGGCTGCTCTACGGCAGGGGTCGCCACAGAACTCTGCCGCCGTTGCATATGCCTCCGGGATGGCTTCAGAGTTTCGCGACGATGCGCGCCTGCTCTTCTGGGAGATTGGCGACGAGTACAACCGGGATGCGGACCTTGAAGATGCCTCGATCGCACTAAAGTGTTCGTCGGACGCTGTTCGCCAGTTTTTGATCCAGATTGCCAGAACGATTCATGCAGCAGATAGGCATCACCTCGTCAGCTCGGGCTGTGGAGATGTTCGACCAGATTCGTGGCATTTAAGGCAGACCGCCCTGTATCACAAATCGTCTGGAGCTTCGGCACCTGATAATATTGTAGGTGATACGGGTGCGATGGATAGTTTTGAACAGTATGCCGAGATGATCCGCTTCTATGCGCCTTCACCGATCGATATCGTCAGTGTGCATCTAAACCCACCTGGCGAGAGCAAAGTTAAATGGCTCATCGAGGACGATGAACACGCTTTTCGCCTTCCATGGATTCGTCAGGCTGCAAGCGCATTTCCCTCCAATCCGCAAGGCTCGGTTTTAGGCAAGCCCCTGTTTGTGGGCGCGTTCGGACAGGACTGGCAATCTGGAGCCAAATCTGTGGAACCAGCGTGGACACTCGACCTCCTGAAGCGCGCACGCAGTGATGCTGGCCCGGTCCTTGCCCTGCGCCAGTCAGCGACGATTCCTCCTTCTCCCACCGCACAGCAGAAGCTGCAAGAAGTACCTATTGAAGTCATGAATCAAATCATGAACTTGAATCAGCTCATGCTATCTGCAGCAAGAGATTCTCCATATATAAAGTGACCAGACTGTACTTGGTTGACTGATTATGGTGATGCTGAAGACGCTGTGCTTTGACTGAGTGTGAAGGAATAGCATGGTTGAAAGTTGAATATTTCGATCACTGGATTTGTCATCAATCTTATCCGTTTCGCGTTTGCACCGGGAGATTAACGTCGGATGGCGTACGCAGGAATCGCGCTCGGATCCATCCTGGTGCTGGTTGTGCTCTGGGATATATTTGAGACAATCGTTTTGCCGAGGAGCGTTGCCCGGAAGTTTCGGCTGACGCGTCTGTTTTACAAATCGTTCTGGCGATTCTACATTGGCGGTATTAGCCGGATGTTTCCAGGACGCTTTCGTTCTGGGTTTCTAAATGCATTCGGCCCATTATCGCTTCTCTGTCTGTTGTTGTTATGGGCCGTGTGTCTCATTGTTGGGTTCGGATTTCTACAATGGGGTATTGGAGCCCAGGTGTTAGAACAGTCTGTGCGTGAGCACGCAGGGCTCGGAACGCACCTCTACCTGAGTGGTTCGACATTCTTCACCCTCGGGTATGGCGATATTACGCCCATTTCGCCGATCTGCCGTACGATCTCTGTTTGCGAAGCCGGCGTGGGACTCGGATGCCTCGCAGTTGTCATTGGATATCTGCCCGTCATTTACCAGTCTTTTTCCCGTCGCGAAGCAGGGATATCGCTGTTAGATGCCCGGGCCGGATCACCTCCAACCGCGGTTGAGATGATATGCCGTCATGCGGATGCTGCAGCGATGAGCGAGCTAATTACCCTGCTGCGAACTATGGAGGCATGGTGCGCCGATATTCTGGAGAGCCATCTCTCCTATCCGGTTCTGGCCTATTACCGCAGCCAGCACGATCGCGAATCCTGGCTTGCTGCACTTACAGCGCTGATGGATTTATGTTCGCTAATAGGGGCGGGAGTAGAGAGCGATGAAGCTTGGATCGTTCCGCTTCGATGGCAGGCGCAGCTGACATACGCAATGGCGCGTCATACCATTGTGGATCTCGCTCTCGTGTTCCGCATCGACCCTTCCCGGCACACAAATGATCGGCTCGACAGCACACAATTCGAGGCGATCGTGAGGCGACTGAATGCAAGCGGGATCAAACTTTTTGCAAAGGCGGAAGAAACTCTGGCAGTGTCCCGGCAGAGTTACGAGCCCTATGTAACGGGGCTCGCGTATCTCCTTGATCAGGAGTTGCCGCCGTTTGAGCCCGCGATTTTCCAGAGAGACAACTGGGAAACGACGGCGTGGGACAACCGACATATCTGAATGCCTTCTCGCATAAGGGCATAAAAGACAAACTGCGATTACGGTTCTAAATGGAGGACGAGGATGATACCAATAGCGCTGCAGCTTTATTCACTTCGGGACGACGCTGCTCGAGATCTGCCATCAATACTGGAAGCAGTAGCCAACATGGGCTACCAGGGTGTTGAGTTTGCAGGTTATTACGGCCATTCGGCAGAGGATGTCCGCAAACTGCTAGATGACAACGGCCTTGTGTGTTGTGGCGGCCACCTCGGAATCGATACACTGCTTGGTGATGAGCTCAAGAGAACTATTGACTTTCAGCAGACCCTCGGCAACCGATTTCTTATTGTACCGGGCCTGCCGGGCCACCGCACATCTTCCAAGGCTGCCTGGCTGGAAACTGCGGGCCTCATGAATCATATCGCCGAACAGCTTGAGCCGTTTGGAATGCGCACTGGTTACCACAATCATCACACAGAATTCAAAGAGCTCGAAGGTGAACTGCCCTGGGATACGTTTTTTGGGAACACCAGCGACAAGGTGATCATGCAGTTTGATACAGGTAACGCGATGCATGGCGGGGCTGAGGCCGGACCCTTCCTGCGAAAGTACCCGGGGCGTGCCGCAACGGTACACCTCAAAGAGTTTAGCAGTACAGACAACAACGCTCTTGTTGGAGAAGGCGAAGTAAAGTGGGCGGAGATCTTCGAACTGTGTGAAACGATTGGCAAGACAGAATGGTATGTTGTGGAGCAGGAGAGCTATGCCTTTAGCCCTCTCGAATGTGTTGAAAAGTGCCTCAAGAACCTGCGCGCGATGGGGAAATAGGGATTGCGACGAACGGTAAAACAGGCTGGCATGAGATCGTTCACAGTAAACGTGTTACGGAGTTCATATCGCTAGTTTTCTCAATGCTGTATTCTAGCGTCGTGGCCAAACGCGATTGGAATTATCTCTATAACCGCGACCGGTCCATAATTTGCCCATCCGTTACGCGCGCTTTCAACCTGATGTGATGGCAGGCGCCTTCCGCTTAAGCAGTTCAGCGGCAGGCGCCTCCTTTTTGTCTGCCTACAAAAAAACAAGCCCCTTCTTCCCGGATCCCTGTTCCTTCTCCCTTTTCGATCGTCCCTGCTTTCACGGCATCTGAGGCAATCCAGATTCGCCTCCGCCAGCGCTTGAGCCCCCAGCCGCCCCAGACATTATCTTTAATAATGGACCGATCTGGTGCACCACCATGTTCGAGAAGGCTCCAAACAGCACAATATGAAATAGCAAGCCAGCCAGGCTCCAGATGACGCAGGTTCTTCCGACCCTCTGCAGCCGACGATCCTCAATCATCATGAACACCCAACCGACAGGTAGACCGATGAACGGTATCACGAGCGCAAGGTAAAGCGCGGCACGATTTGCAAGATCCGGATCTCCCGTGCTCACTCTTGCGTCCGGAATATGTCGAGCGGATTCACTGTTTAGCTCGGATGCTAGTGTGATCGCTCCTCGACTTCCCGCTCCTGCAGCTAAGGGCGTGGAGCACTTCCAACAGCTCGTAACCGTTTCAAAATTATTCGCCCCACAACGCGGGCACGTAATACGCCCCGAAGATTGCGTCATCCGTTATATCTCCCTATGCCTGTAGTCATTCAGATATCTGATGCGCCATTATATCGCGCGAACGCAACGTCGTGCCAATGGCGTCAACTGCTTCGGCCGTTATTATCATTGACGACGCTAACTACTGCATGGACACTTGAGCTCAACTGGCGTTTCACGAATCGTGCACTAGCAGGATCGCAAATGACCTGTGCAGAACTAAAAATGAAACAAGATTCACGCTATCGAAGGGAATACAGATAATGGACTACAAACTCGCGGGTAAAGTTGCATTTGTGGCGGCGGCCAGCAAGGGTCTCGGCTATGCAACGGCGCTGTCGCTTGCCAGAGAGGGCGCTCGCATTGCGATATGTTCGCGATCCTCAGAGGCGATCGAAGCCGCAGCAGCAGAGATCCGCACTGAGACTGGCGCAGAGGTCGTCGCATACACTGCGGATGTGACCGTCGCTGAGCAGCTTCAAACTGCTGTCGAAAGTGCTGCCAGCCAGCTTGGACCGGTCAGTATCCTGATCTCTAACAGTGGTGGGCCCCCAGCAGGTACCTTCGAGACCCTTGACGACGAGAAGTGGCAGCAGGCGCTCGATAGCACACTTTTTTCATTCACAACTCTATTGCGATCGGTCTTGCCGGGAATGAAAGATCAGAAGTGGGGACGAATCGTCGTGATCACCTCGACCTCAGTACGGCAGCCCATCTCTGGCCTCCTGCTTTCGAATACTATCCGGGCAGGCATTGTAGGCCTGTGCAAAACGCTTTCAAACGAATACGCCTTAGATGGAATTACGGTTAACAATGTTGCTCCAGGCAGCTTCGATACAGATCGCCTCAAGCATCTGCACGAACGCAATGCTCAGATTGGCGGCATCAGCTTCGCGGAGGCAAGGAGCCAGGCGGAAAATCGAATACCAGTCGGCAGGCTTGGCCGTCCCGAAGAGCTGGCGAACGCAGTCACATTCCTGTGTTCTGAGGCGGCCAGCTACATCACCGGGCAGACCATCCTCGTCGATGGCGGACAGACCGTGGGGCTGTAGCGGCATTGGTAGTGGCGCGGCTTGACGGACTGCATTCGCGTCTCGCGGCGGTGCCATCCGGCAAGCTCGCAATTGATCCGACTGATCGGCCCGACGCCTCGGATCGTCCTTATCCGACAATTCGTCGACGACCACTCGGTCGCAGCAGCCGGCAACGCTTCCGCTGAGATAAATCGAGATGCGGTCAGACCTATATAGCTTGTGGTTTACAGGTTGGACCGGTGAATCCACGCCCTATTTACCCACGCAAAAATCTCGAAAGATTCGGTCGATGATGTCGTCTGTAACAGTTTCTCCCGTAATAAGCCCCAGAGAATCCAGAGCGCCGCGGATATCTAGCGTGATGAAATCGCCGGGCATCTTTCTTCGCGCCGAAGTTAGCGCGTGTTCGAGACTGGTCACAGCCGCATCTATAGCTTGAACATGCCGCGCCTGGCTTAAGATTGGCGAGGCTGCCTCCTCCTGCATTCCATCGGCTTGGACATAGGGTTCTGCCATGATCGCCTCGAGGCTCAAGATTCCGCTTCCTGTGAGCGCTGACACTGAAATGGAAGGAAAGACTCGGAGCTGCGCCGGTAACTGAGCGTTACGCCCAAGGAGCGTCTCAGTCGCGTTGGCGACAATATCTACTTTGTTCCATACGACAATACTGCGAGCGCTGCCAGACGCGAATTCTAACACTGCTTCATCTTCCACAGTAAAGCCTGCGGCAAGATCGAGTACCAGGAGCGCAATGTCTGAAACTGCCGCAGCGCTTCGTGTGCGCTCAACCCCAATACGCTCGATGGGATCGGCGGTCTCTCGAACACCTGCAGTGTCTGTAATAACGAATGGAACTCCTTCGATCACAAAGCTCTCTTCGATGGTATCCCGCGTGGTGCCCGCGATAGCGGTGACGATCGCCCTGTCGCTTCGCAAGAGCGCGTTCATTAGAGACGACTTGCCCGTGTTTGGTCTGCCGACAATCGTCGCAGTCACGCCTTCTCGCAAGGCTCGCCCGCGATCGGCGCAATCTTTAATCAAAACAATCTCTTTCCTCACGATTTCAAGCCGGGCCAAAATCTCCTCATGGTCCAGTTCGCCTACGTCATCACTGAAGTCAATGGTGACCTCGATCGCGGCCGTAATACCGATTAGATCGTCGCGTATCGCGGCCACCTTACGAGATAGCGCTCCTTCGAGCTGCCTTCTTGCCATTCTGCGCGCTGCATCGGTCCGGGATTTGATAACTTCGGAAACTGCCTCTGCCTGCGCAAGATCGAGCCGGCCATTCATAAAGGCACGCTTCGTAAACTCACCGGGCTCAGCGAGCCTCGCACCGGCTAGAACTATAATATTCAATACGGATCGTGCCGTCGTTTGCCCGCCGTGAACACTTACCTCGCATACATCTTCGCCAGTGTAGGATCGGGGAGCGCGAAATACTGTTAGAAGTGCATCATCAATGATCTCAAAAGGTTTACCAACTGGATCGCCTTTGCCGTCGAAATGCGGCTGGACGACATGCCCGTAGTAGACCCGGTAGCCCCGGCTCTGTGCGAGATCCTCGCAGGAAATGGGTCGAAATACTAGCGAAGCGATGGCCACGGAGCTGGGGCCCGAGATCCTGAGAACCGAGATCCCTCCCGAGCCGCTGGGAGTCGCTATCGCTGTGATGGTATCGTTCAACATAGGATGTCGATCCTGATTCTCAAATCTAGAGCCCCGCCTTCCACAGAGACTTTGCGAATTGAATGTCCTGCGCAATAAGCGAATCGACACGCTCCTCGTCCGAGTACTCAGCGGTAAGACACACAACGCCCGAATATTCCCTGCGCTGCAGTTCTGCCGCAACGCGCCGCCAGGAAGCAAGGCCGTGTGGCCCAGCAGTCCAGTAGGGTGTCCATTGAGCCTCTGCCGCCTCCGGGCCAGATGTCAACTTCCAGAAGGCATTCTTAAGGTTCACCATTCCGAGAGAATCCCAAACAATGTCGATTGCAAGCTCTGGATCCTCGCCATTCAGGGCGTTGTGTGCGGCGTCCCACACTGCAGCAACCTGCGCACGCTCGTACCCGGCAACCAGCTCACGAAGCCCAGAAGCATTGCTCACAAATCCACCGTAGTGGTTCTGCACGCCAATTTGAACTCCATACTGTCTAAGCAATGGCAGAAGGTTATCGAACTTTGAGCGCGTTCGCCGCACGGCCTCCACGTAGCCGCCGTCGCCGATAGGTGCCATAATCCTGATCGTTGGAATGCCGTTGTCGGCGCAGGCTGCGATCGTGCGCTCGTTTGCGCTGCTGGCAATGCTGAATACCTTCAAACCTGCATCCGCCATCTGTCGCACAGTTTCGGGCAGCAGTTCGAGCGTGTCGGGCGTAACCGGGTATCCCGGGCGCACTGGCAGCTCAATACCATCGAAACCTAGGTTTGCGATGCGCCTCGCGAGCTGGGGAATGGGCTCACGCCAGGGTTTAGTGAAAACAGAGAATGTAACGGCCATCTTACTTTCTCCCGATTGAATGGATTTCGTACAGCACGATTAAACCCACTATCTGCCTCTCTTCTGATTATGCCCCGCCTCACCGCGGTGAGAGGGTACAATTGGTGCGTAATGTATGCAGGAGCGACCCATGGTTGATATCCTAGAGTGGCAAGAACAGTTAATTGTTCGTATCGGTGGTCAGGAGTACACGCGTTACTCTTGGGGCACTCACGGCCTTAAGCCCTCCATCTACCCGCTGCGAGCCGCGAATGGACTGTCGCTTGTTGCGGATTGTCCGACCGATCATCGTCATCATCATGGCATATGGATCGGGCACAGGCGTGTTAATGATTCGGATTTCTGGCTGGAAAAGCCGGAGAGTGGTCGCATCGAGTTGAAATCTTACTCGATAGCTTCCCCAGAAGATGGCAGCTCCGCAACGGTCTACAGTTCGAACGACTGGATCGATGCTCGCGGTGACTTAATTTTACGCGATGATCGCAGTCTGACCTTCTACGACATGCCGACAGAGAAACGATGGTTCGATCTCTCTATTACCCTTATCGCACCTTCTTCCAGTACTGTCCGCCTCAATCAGACGAATGAAGCTGGTATTCCGCATATTCGGGTTGCCGATGGACTCACTGTAAAAACAGGCGGTACTCTGACTAATGCCGAAGGCAAACAGAATGAGCGCGGAACCTATCGTCAGAAATCGGGGTGGGTGGACTGCTCAGGAAGGCTAGGGCGGCTCGAATGCGGTATAGCCGTATTTGACCATTCAGACAATCCTGCTTTTCCTACGCCCTGGTTCACCCGCGATTACGGCCCATTCTCGCCCAATTATGGTTTCTTTGCGGCGGCTCCGGTGGAGATTAGTCCCGGCGCGCCGCTCGTTTTGCGATACAGGATTTACACTCATTCTGGAAATGTACTCGAAGGGTGTGTTTCTGAGGCGTGGGATAGATATTTAGCAGAACAATCAAACGGATTAAATCTGTAAAGATTCTTTTGGGGAGCAGCTAAGTATTGTGTTGCGTGAACTTTAATTCGGGAGCACGGTAAAGACAATGAGCACAGCCAAAGCGGCGGGAGAAAGTGCGGCAGATACCCAATCGGGTTTGCCAACAGGATTCGATGCCACTGATTTTGATATTTTTGAGGTGCCTGCCTTCCACGATCGTATGCCTCTCCTGAGAGCAAGAATCAAACCAAAACTGATTCAGCTTGGCGAACATCTCAACAGCCCCGTATCTGCCGCGCTGGGGGAACAGCTCTATACGCATGTAGCGCAGCACATGCGGCGAACTGTTAATCCTCCAGAGGCGACCTGGGTTGCATTTTCACGTAGTGCTCGCGCTTACAAACCTTTTGTGCATGTTCGTGTGGCCATCAGTGCGGAGTCTGTGCGAACCTCCGTTTTTGTCGAGGACTACGCGGAGGACAAAGCGTTATTCATTCGGAACCTGGAGCAACAGGCAGATCGAATGGCTGAATATTTCGAGCAGCATCCGCAGATAATGGCCTACAATATTCCTGGCGCCGATGGCGAGCCGCTATCTGGGATCTCGTTAAATGCCACAACTTTGAGAGAGTTCGCTGCGCGAATGCGGCGTGTTAAAGGTCAGCATGCTGTCTTTGGGATCGACATCTCGCGCAAGCAGGTGATCAGAAAATCAGGAAAGACACTGACCAAAGCTGTGGTGGCAGCGGTCAAGACGCTAAGACCGCTCTACGAATTCGGCAAAGTGTGATAATGTCGTTCTAGGAGATACCGGGTGACCGTTCAGGAGTATGCCGCTCAACAGACTGAGCGGATCGGCGAGAGCTACTGTCAGTTTCTTAAGAGCACGCATACGGAGCGGCTGAGTTGGCGCCCCTCATGGCCCGGCTCAGCTGAAACTCGCTCCATCCTTGAGCTGACTGCAGAGTGTATTGCAGTGAACCATGCATTTGCGGCCATAATGCGAGGATCTGAAGGCTCAATGAAGCCTGGCTTGATACCTGGTTCTGCGGAAGAAGCATGCAGCCAACTTCACGCTAGCGTTGATGACCTCGCGGCCGCGATCCGCGCTTTATCCGCTGAAGACCTGGAACGAAGTTTTAAGCATCCAAAGGCTATGATTGTTGGTAAGAACCTGATCTTGCAGCCGTACAGAAATATGTCGTACCACGCGGGACAGTTGAACTTAATGCAGATACTCTATGGCGATATAGAGTTTCATACTCCCGACAACTGGCGGTAACTCATCTGAATGCAAAATAGGATAGATCCGCTTCAATTGCTTTCACGAACGGATAAGTGGTTCGTCGGCGGGGGCACGGCAGGAGTATATGCTCCACCGTTCCCTACATATGCGGATGTGCCTGGGTTTTGGGACGAGTCCTATTACGCTGATATCAGGCTAGAACGTCTGTTCGGGTTCATGATATTGGATGCTTCAGGAAGCCCGATCTCCCTTCACCGTGTCATACGAAGATGGCGCCCGGATCGCCTTACTCAAATGTACATCCTCGGCGGGCAGCCCGGGATCACTTTAACCGAAGAGCGCGTGATAACCCCGTCCAACGTCTTTTCAGTGAAGTTAACGTTTTCTACCTCAGAGCCTTCTAGAAATCGCCTGAATTTAATCGCATGGACAATGCAACCATCTGGCGAGCTAAAACCCGAAGTTCGCTCCACCACTCAGGTTTCTACTGTCGACGTTCTCCGTGAGCCAGATGTGATCAGCTATGCGCGCTGCATCCTGTTTGGTGAGACAGCCGATACCCCGGCCGATGTTTATGGATGGAATGAGTCGCCTTCGAAGACCGGCAAAGTTCCCCAGGATCGTGTAGCTCGCCGTCTCTTTATAGCGATGGGTGCAGACAGACTGCCTGATTCCACGACGATCAACTTGTGCGAGGGCACGCCCTCAGCGCCTCTATATGACCTCTCAGTATTTCCAGAGAAATTTCGCAACGGCAGCCTCGCGCAGGAGAACGATTCAACCGCGGGCTGGAACCCAAACGGGCTGCTTCATATTGCTCAACACTACGTTCTGGAGCCTCGACAGGGTCAGGACGATACGATCTGCTTTGGCGCAGCGGTCGCTCTTAAACGGGAACGGGCAGTCGCATCTCTGCGATCCGATGTCGCTTCAGATCCGATAGCCATCTCAGAAAGAGCTTGGAGAGACTACTTCAACTCGCTGCCTCATCTCACATCATCCGACGAACACATCGTGAGATACTACTGGTATCGATGGTATGGTTTGCGATTGATGACCGTCGACATGCGGGCTGAGACGGAACCCGGTCGTGAAGCAGGGCATCAGAACCTGCGGCACCCTTGTGTGTTTGAGGGCCCCGGGGCATTTCGCTCTCACGTGAGCTATTCGGCCCAATGCCACGCGCGAGAGGCTTCGTGGATGGCAGATCGCAGCGTGGCGATGGGGAGCATTGAAAATTTCCTTGCTGCGCAGAACGCCGATGGCGAATCCGAAAACCGGGGATTTATTCCCGGCCATCTCTATCTCTGGCAAAACGAACGCGGATTCTACCATGCGGATTGGGGCACGGTAGCCATGCAGCTCTACCTGTTAAGTGGAGATCGCAACTTTGTGAGACGAGTGTATCCTGGTCTTTCCCGATATGCCGACTATATTGAGCGCGTGAGGGATAAACAGGGGAGTGGTCTGGTCGACATCTTGGACCAGGGTGAAACAGGTCAGGAGTACATGAGCCGGTATATGTTTGCCGATCAAGGAGCAGATACCTGGAAATCGATCCGGATGAAGGGCGTCGATTCATCCTGCTATGGCTTCAGCCTGTATGCGACTTTATCAAGTTTTGCGGAGATGCTGGGTTATCGGAGCGAGTCGCAGCGATTCAAGAGGCTCGCCGCGCTCACTCGAGATGCGATCCGTGACAAGATGTGGGATTCCGAGGCGGGCATCTTCAAAGACTATGACTCTGAAACCCGAGCACAATCGCCATATTCCGCCGCAGTCGGCTTCTATCCATTAATGTATGATATTGCATCGGAGCCACATCTCTCAGCGCTGCTCGTCACTCTCGCCGACCCCGATCGGTTTGGCACGCTGTATCCTGTGCCTTCAAGTCCGGTCAACGATCCCTATTTTGATGCCAGTGGCGCATGGAAGGGCAAACGCACTAACTGCCCTTGGAATGGCCGAACGTGGCCCATGACCAACTCCCATGTGGTGGATGCGTTTGCTCACGGCGCACGAAAACTGTCTCGAACCGCTGCGCCTGCAGCCGCAGAAAAGCTCCATCAGTTTATAAAGATGCTATTCTTCGACGGCGATCCTGCTCTGCCAAATAGCTATGAACACTACAATCCCAATACCGGCACTCCCTCGCTATATCGGGGAATCGACGACTACCAGCACTCATGGGTCATCGATCTGATCATTCGACATATTGCAGGCATTCAACCCGAGCCCGGCCCTGGCGGTGGCATACTGATCGACCCGCTGCCCGCTGGCATCTCCAGCTTTGATTTGCAGGATGTGCCGGTGCGCGGTCACCTGGTTGGTGTTCGATGGAGCGCTGGCGCGGGTTTCATTGTCACGGTGAATGGAACGGATCGGGTGTGCCTCGACAATCCATGCACCATTGAGATAGATCCCAAGTAGACATGTCAGAAATAGACACGATCTCCTCAACGGATCTTGTGTTGAGTATCGATGCCGGTACGTCGTCAACCCGAGTTGGCATTTGGGATACGCTTGGCCGTGAAGTTCCTGGCGTAAAAGCCCAGGTTCAGTACCTGATGCGCACTACCGCCGACGGTGGAGTCGAAATGGACGCCGACGCATGGTGTGCTGCCATCTTCGAAACGCTCGATATCGCGATGCAGCAGGCCCGCGATTCCGGGATCGCGTCGCACATCCGCGCCGTTGGAATATCCACTTTCTGGCACTCCATGCTTGTGTTGGGGCGAAATGGCGATGCCTTATCGCCAATTTTCAGCTGGGCAGACAATCGATCCGCAGCCATCGCAACAAAACTGCGTTCCCAATGGGATAGCTCCAAGCTGCACTCCCGAACAGGTTGTGTCCTGCACCCCTGCTTTTACCCTGCCAAACTCTCCTGGTTAAAACAGGATAGACCAGAATTGTACAAGCTCGCTGCAAGATTTATCTCGCCCAGCGAGTATCTGCTCAAACGGCTCTTCGGGCTGAGTGCGGTACATGTTTCAATCTCGATGGCGTCGGGAACCGGGCTGTTCAACCAGGTCGAATGCCGATGGGATCAGGAGATCCTGGAGCTGCTCCAGATTAATGAGGCGATACTTTCGCCTATCGCAACGCATTCGGAAACCGCCATAGGGCTTTTGCCTGACTTTGCCGCCCGCTGGCCCGAACTCAAGGACGTTCCCTTCTATCCCGCAGTAGGAGATGGTGCGTGTGGAAATATCGGCAGTGGGTGCTGCTCTCCCGATAAGCTGGCCATCAATCTGGGGACGAGCGGGGCGATCCGGGCGGTTTGGGACATTGATCGCGATGGTATTGGCGATCCTGAGCTTCCGCGCGGCATATGGCGCTATCGTGTAGATGGCCGAAGGGCAATAGCCGGCGCGGCTTTTAGTGACGGGGGGCATGTATACACGTTTATGCGTGAGACGCTTAATCTGCCCGCACAGGACGAAACAGAATCCGCCATTGCCGCTATGGAGCCGTGCAATCATGGTCTCACATTTATGCCGTTTCTTGCCGGGGAACGCAGCATGGGGTGGAACCCCGATTCCAGAGCATCCTTACTTGGGATGAACCTCGACACCCAGCCAATTCACATTCTGCGTGCCGCGATGGAAGCCGTCGCGATGCAGTTTCTAACGGCAACCGAAAGCCTCAAGACCATGTTTCCTCACGTGACAAAAATTGTCGCGTCGGGAGGCGCTTTGGGGCATTCCGCACCGTGGCGAACGATATTCGCGGACGTGATAGGATTACCCATCACTTTTGCAAGTGAACCCGAGGCGAGCAGCCGCGGCGCCGCTCTGCTTGCTCTCGAAGGCTCCGGATTAATCGAATCCATCGAATCTGTTCCTGCTAGAATGGGCCAGACGCTCGGCCCCGATAATAGGGCTCATACAATCTATCTGGACCATCTCATATGATAGGCCAGTGAGCCTCAAAACCGTGATGCCATCACGGAAATAGAGCGAGCATTTCCCTTCTCCTGGGGGCATAATCGGGGTATAATATCTCGCGCAATGCACTGCGGGGTGTAGCTCAGTGGTAGAGTGCTCGTCTGGGGGGCGAGTGGTCGCAAGTTCAAGTCTTGTCACCCCGATCAAAACGGATTGGAAATGGACGCCTAAGGGCGTCCATTTTTGTTAGTAAGCGACACTAATTTGCATCGAACTTTACTGAGCTTGCAGCCTTCTGGATCTCAGAGTGACCAGGGCAGAGCCCAGGACCATCACCACAACTGCAAAGAAGCAGACCGATCCGAAGCGCCATCCACCGCGCACAAACACATTTCTATCGTTCAGCCGGTATATATCGCCATCAAGCAGCTCCGGGCCAGAGCCCTTAACGTGGGCCGTCACAACGCCATCTGGGGATGTGATCGAAGTACCCCCTGCAACATCGGCTCGGGCTAGCCATCGTCCACACTCGACAGCGCGCATTCTAAACATCAAGTTGTGCTGCATGCGCTGAACTTCACCCCAGCTTTCCGGATCGTTGTTTGGAACGAGCAAAACCTCTGCGCCATCATTGGTAAGCCTGCGAGCGACATCCGGGTAGTCCATATCAAAGCAGATTGCAACACCGATTTTGCCTCCTGGGGTTACGATGGCATTCGAATCATGTCCTGCGCGGCCGTCTCTGAAAAAGTGAACTGTATGGTTCTTGACATGTGTGCCGATCAAGTTCCCCTGCTTGTCTAACACAAAGGCAGTATTCTCAAACCCATTCGGAGTCGAGGTGTCAAGGCGTCGTTCACCGCCAAATACGAGTATTGAATTTGTCTGGGCAAGCAGTTTGGCCAGCTTCGCGTGAGTGATGGGCTGATCGAGAGGATTGGTGAGAAAGCTGTATTCGGGCCATATCAGAATTTCCGGCGTTTGCGATCCCGTGGCAGCCGAAAGTGCGAACTGATGCTCGTCATCTTCGGAGGGGGCCTGCACCAATCGAACGTGGAGCGGCGCACCACTATAGGCGCCATGACAAGGTGTGAGGTTGAGAGCAGTCAAGAGGAAGAGGGCAGTTGCAGCCAATTGCGGCTTGCTTCCTGAAAGCGTCATGTAAATAGCGCCTGAACATGCCGCGCACAGAAATGTAATCCCATAGGATCCGGCAAACGCAGCGACGCGCATGAGAGCATGATCATTCACGTAGGCATACCCAAGGCCAAGCCAACCAAAGCTAAGTGGAAACAGTTCGGATCGATAGAACTCTATTCCGGTCCACGTTACTGCGATGGCAAGCACAGGGCTCAGTCGTAGTCGGCTTACAACGAAGTGAAAAAGCGTACCGGCGAGCGCAGGAAAAAGGGAAACAATAAACCAGAGGCTAATCGCAGCAGCTCCAAAGATGTTCTTGAACCAGAAAAGATCTGTGGCTGACCACGCAAGTCCAAAAAGTAATCCAAACCTGAACATCCATTTATACGATTGACCGTGAAGAAGGCGGAGGTAGAGCGCGAGGCATAGTGGCAATATTGGCCACAACGTATAGGGGATAAAGCAAAGGCCAGTTAGCAGGCCAGTAAGCATTAAGAGCAGGGCACGCTGTGGGAGATTGAGTGAGTCGATACGATCTGTAAACGTGCAAGATGATGTAGGCATTGCGTCGCACCCTCCGAACAACTGATAATTCAGCCAACTGAAATATCGCTCAAAGGTATAGACGCCGCCCGATGCTAATCGACGATATGAAATTACACACAGGCGAACTATTTACCGACGGATGCTAGCGCCTGAACAATCGTATCTAGCAGCAATTCGGAATTGAACGGTTTAGCAAGGAGAGCAAACGCCCCGATGTGTTTTGCTTTTGCCTCCTCTTCCGCAGAGGCGTGACCTGTTAGGAATACCAGCGGGGTTCCAACTGTTTGGCAGTTCTTGGAAATGCGATCGGCAACGGTATAACCGCTGCCACCAGGCATACCAATATCCAGAATGCAGAGGTCAGGCCGCTCCCGGATAGCGAGTTGCGTGGCTTGCACGGCATCGTACGCGTTAATGACGTCGTAGCCAGACTGCCTTAGTTTAAGTGTCAGAAGCCGGCTGATCTCTTCCTCGTCATCAACCACCATGATCTTAAGCCTGGTCATTTCGCTCACAGCTCTCTACTGCGCTCGGCGCCTCAGCACTTGCCCGAGCAGCGCACCGTCTTGGAATGCTCTGCAGCTAACAACTACTATAACTTCAACACAGCCATTCTATAATCCGCATGACAGCGTATTTTGTTATAGTATTTTTATTTCGATGCATAAACTGTCTTAGTAAATGCCTAAATTCGCCTATTGGCCATCGACGCCTCGAAAAGCTGCGTAGCTAGCGTACAGCGTGCTGCCACGGCGTGCGCCAGAGGTTATGAGCAGTTTTGCCTGACCGGCGCCTGCATACCCTTCAAGCGTCGCCTCAGTGCCAGCCTCTAATTGTACTGCGGCATCCGAATGAGTACACCGGTTCACCCCTGATGTGTCATGCTGCGCTGCGCTCACTAGATAATCGGCGAGCACTTCTGGCCGGGCAAAAGCCCATATTGTATCCTTGCCGAGGGTTCCCGCAACGATGACATGCACTGGTCCAGATTTCCGTGCTCCCTCATCTCGCAGAGTATTTCGAATCAACAAGCCAACTATGATTGCGACGCATAGTGCGCCTACACACGAAAGTAGCGTTTTGAACACACTAGTCCCTCACTTCGCCCGCGGGTGAAGTCCTCACCAACGAAACTATTGTACCGGGTGCGGTGTTTCATCGCCTTCGCGAATACGATATATCCTGTCAGCAGCCAATTTAGAATAGGAGCGCTTATGCCCGTCGGGCCAAACGATCGAGATGTCAGCAGCAGTCTCAGTTCCTAGGCCAATATGAACGCGTGGGTCGCTTGAAGAAAGGTAGGAGCCATCCGAATGGCAGAACCGCAGCAGTTTCTTGCCACCTACGGCTGCGGTAACTGTGGCGCCAAACGCATCTCGGTTAGACTTGCCAGTTCCTTCTAACTTCAGCATAATCCAATGGCCTGTGTTTTGCATCTCATTGTGAAGAAGAAGTGGGGCTCCTTCCGAGTCCACGACTACCACGTCGACACGACCATCATTGTCAAAATCTCCAGTAGCGAGACCGCGTCCGACGATTGGTCGGCGGATATCTGGCCCACCAGCGGCGGATACGTCTGTGAATCTCGAGCCTGCCTCATTATGCAGTAACGCTGTTGGTTGCCTGTATGTTTGCGACCGATTGAAGTCGGCGACATTGTCGGAAATGTGTCCGTTTGATACGATCAGATCAAGCCAGCCATCATTATCGAAGTCGAACCATTTCGCACCGAACGAAACAGATCGAAGGAGCGGATCCGCTGCGCCTAGTGATGCTGCACGATCCTCAAACTGCATTGTGTCTGCGCAAGCGTGGTAAATTGGTTTGACTTCGGATTCGAATGTTGCAACAAATAGTTCTAGCCTGCCGTCGTTATCATAATCGCCCCAGTCGATTCCCATACCGCCCTGTGGATGACCGGTAGGCCCATATCCTATGCCGGCATTTTGGCCGATGTTTACAAACTGTTGGTTCTGTTTGATCAGCAGATCGCCCGGCTCTTCATCGTTCGCTATCGCAATCTGCACTCCTGCTCCCTCGGTTCTTGGAGCGGAGGCGACCCCGAGTGCCTTTCCCGAAACTGAATTTGCGCCCCACCGATTTGTTACCTCTTCGAACCGGCCAGAACCCCGATTGTGGTATAGAACACCTCGCTCTGGCTCGTAGTAGAGTGGGCTGCACGCCGTAAGGATGCCAGCGCTCTTGCATAGCTGAGGAACGGTATCCTGTCCAAATGCGACATAGTTACACACGTAGAGGTCTAACAGCCCATCGCAGTCCGCATCACAAAAGCTGCAGCTTGTTCCCCACGGCTGCGGTTTTAGACCGGATTGAACCGTTACATCGGTGAAACGCTTTCCATGTTCGTTGTGCAGCAGGACCCCTGTTCGGTATCCGCTCAGGTAAATGTCTGGAAAGCCGTCGTTATCATAATCTCCTACAGCACAGCCTAGAAAATGCCCGTGCAGATCCGAAAGCCCACTGGGCGCAGAGACATCGATAAAGTGTCCGTGTCCATCTCCACGATACAGGGCGACATGTTCGCCCACAAGAAGGACATCTAGATTTCCGTCCCCGTCAAAGTCAAGAAAGGCGCAACCGTTCCCAATTGTTTGCAGAATGTTGAGTGGGCGCTTTGCATCAATGCTCCAGTGGTACGACAAACCAGCACGTGCACTGACATCCACGAACTGGGCTCTCTGAGGGATGTCTCCATGTTGGGACACTGCTACGGTCACTTTGCCCTCATCAGAGCCATGACGGTTGCATCCGCAGGTAACTACAACAAGAAGACCTAGCATCGCAATGGCAGTTGAAAGTTGCCTCATCGCGTGCCACCTACTATAGGAGGCGGCAGAGGAGAAGGCAGATTGCCTGCCTCCGCCTGGAGCCTGGAAAGGCGTGTTGCTGCTATTTGATTGTTTGGGTCCTGCTTCAGGGCATCCGAATAGAGCCCAATCGCCTGAGAATAGAGCCTTCTAGAGGCATATAATTCGGCGAGCTTCAGCCGAGAAGCCTGATCTCTGGGCTGTGCGGTAATTCGATCTCTCAGCACGCGCAGGGAATGATCGTACTGAACGAGCGCCTGATGTTGTTTCAGTGCTGCACCTGCACCTGCTTTGTCACCAACCGCACGACTGGCGGCAGCCAGCCCGTATGGGATTGCCGGATCGAGCTGAGAGACTTCCTGAGCGCTGCGATACCACGCGATCGACTTTGCAGGTTCGCCGGATCGTCTGTAGCTTTCCGCAAGCGCGACTCGAAGCTGAGACTGCGGCTGTACCGCAGTGGATGGAAGTGAGGCTGATGCGGTAATCAGCTCCTGTTGCGCAGCGGTCAAATCTGATGGGTTTGTGGCAGCGCGGAGCAATTCCATGCCAAGAAGCAGGTGGGGGATCGGCTCATTGGAGGCTAGAGAGACTGCTTTCTTGAAGCATCCGATGGCCTCATTTCTCTTTACGAGATTGGAACAGCAGTCGCCAAGGCAAACTTGAAGATGCCAGTCGTCAGGCTTAAGTGCCGTCGCATGCCGATAAGCCTGCTCTGCAGCGCTATAATCGAGCTGCGCTGCACTGGATTCCCCTGCGAGCTGCCAGCTCACCACATTACCTGGATCGGAGTTACACGCTTCGGCAAACGTGGCTGTCGCGCCACGGAGGTCGCCGGATTTCTGAAGTAACGTTCCCTTTAAGCGAAGCTCAACTGCAGTAAGTGAAGCATGTTTACGGTGCTCATCTAGAACCTGCAATCCCTGCGAAGGGCCAATCACGATTGCCGTTGTCCGCGCCCAGCCCGTCCATGCCTCTGTATCATCAACATTTAGCTGGACAGCCTTAAAGTAGCCGTCCATAGCTTCTTTGTTCTTTTGTTGCGCTTCGAAGCGGGTAGAGAGCTCGCAAAGAGCCAATTCATTCGTCGCGGAAGTTGTCGTCTCTTGCTGCAGCTCGGGTAGGCTCAGCTTCGCCAATCTCAGCCGCTCGCGAGCAGGACCTCCGCGCACGCAGGCAAATATAACCCAGAACAGGAGCGCCAAACCGGCGACAAACAGTATGAATTTGACGACCGCAGATGAATTTGAGGCAGCGCCGATACTCTGTTGTTGCCCTTTGAGCTCCCTGCTGCCGGTAGTTCGACTGGACAATTCGATCCCACCTTCGGAACCATCAAGATCGGTAATATGAGACAAATAGCTGGCCCCCTGACTGCGGCAATCAAGCCTACAACAGAGGGCCAACTTGCGATCACGGACGCATTTGAGCGTCAACACACTGAACCTAGGGATTCGATGGTGGCCCGCCAGCTGGAGGAGGCGGAATGCCCTTGTTTAGGGCGCCTGTCGGTGGCCCGCTAGTGGCAGACCGCGGGCCAGGAGGAGCCGGTGCAGTCTTTTCGGATTCGGTAAGTTCCTGTTTCTTGCAGCCCATCAGGGCGCATACTGTTAAGGCCAGAATGGCCGCAAGCAAAACTCTTCGCATAACATTACCCCAGACAGCATTCGATCCACAGAAATGCGCCTCGTTACCCGAGGAAGCTCTGACAAGTCTTATCTACGTAATCTGAAGACAGACGGACCGTAATTCACCATCTATAGAACTACGGACGGGTTGCGCGTGCAGCCCGTCCGCTTGTATTTCAACTTGACGCCAGAGGCAGTCTACTGGCCGGGCTCTTTGCCGCCCGGGAAGATAACAGGCATCTGATGCGGATCCGTCCAGCCGGAAGGCATGCGCCAGCTGTAGATCTTGTTCTGTGGGATGAACTTAGCATGGCCGTCGGCATAACCGAAGTTGGTGCCATTGTGCGGCGACATCCACGGCGTGTACTGATTGTAGCGGATTCGGTTGAAGCCATCCAGCACGCCATTAATCGTCGGCCCAGCAGTCTCCCAGTCGTTAAAGATACCGCTGGACCAGCACTCTGAAAGGATTGCGACGCCTGCGACACCTGTGGCGCCATTGGATAGGGCCGAAAGCTTGTCGTAATTGTTGTTCGCGTTGTACAGGTACTCGCTGTAGCAGTAGCTAATTCCGTTCGTGCCATCCCACCGGTTGTTATCCGCTTCGGATGGGCAATGAAGAATCTGCAAGTTCTTGGTGTAGGGCTGAATGGCTACTGTGAAGACGCCTTCCCAGTCGAGGCTTCCTGGCCACGCCGCCCAGGGCCAGCAAGTTGGGCAGGAGTTGAACGGGACGCCTGGCATCCGCTCGTCATAGTCCTGCGCGTACATTTGAAAACCAAGACCCAGTTGCTTCACGTTTGAGAGGCAGGCGGTCTTGCGGGCCTGTTCACGTGCCTGTGCGAACACAGGGAATAGAATTGCGGCGAGAATCGCGATGATAGCGATCACGACTAGCAGTTCGATTAGTGTAAAGGCTTTCCTTTTACTTTCCATGGAAAATCTCCTTCGTCGATCACCCACTTGCCAATCCATAGATGAGAAATAGAATTGCGTGGTGATGTATCAGCTAATGCTAGCATATGCCTTAGTCTTTGTCAACAGTGGGGATTTTGACGTGTGATTGGTTGACTGAAATGATTGCACACGCGGCTTATTGTGCTGGAGAAAAGCAGTTGTAGTGAATGCTGTTGCTTAAGAGTTTTTAATTATCGGCTTCTTCAACAGGCGAATCTCGTTTCAATGTAACCTGGCGCCAAGCGCATTACTGCCCTGCAAACAGCTGCACGTGCTGCTTTGACACTGCTGGATTATTTAGCATTGACAGCGGTCGGCTTCTGCGTTATAATTCAAAAATGTTGCGCATACGTATGCGCAGGATGCAGTTCCGAATTTTAAACTGGATTTGAGACACAACTATTGCCCGTAACTGCCAAAACCTTGGCCCTAAAGCTTGGGCTATCTCAGTCGACTGTCTCGCGAATTCTAAATGGCGATCCTCGCCAAAGGATTTCGGACGAAACTCGCGCCAGGGTTCTTGAAGCGGCCCGGCTTTTAGACTATAGGCCCAATGCAGTAGCTCGCTCACTTCGCCACGGTAGAACGAACATCATTGGGCTGTATACGAGAACCACGTATGATGTCAGAAATCATTTTCTTGCTGAGATACTTGGCGGGATGCAGCACGCCTGCGCAAGACACGGGCAAGATCTACTGCTTCAAACAGCAAGGCGTGACAAATCTGCGGAAGTGATTTTCAATTCTTTGCGCGATGGGCGTATCGATGGACTCATCGTTCACAACTCACAAGAGGATCCACTGGTGCAGCGTTTAGCACATTCAGCGCTAGTGCGACCAGAAACGGCGATACCGGTTGTGGCGATTGCGGATCCCGATCCTGTGCTCCCAGTAGTTACATGTGAGGATTCCTTGGGAATGGAACTGCTCGTCCATGAACTGTTGAGACGCGGTTATACGCGTTTTGCATTCCTTGAGCCTCAGTTCAAACTTTCATCTGTTGAGTCACGAAAACTGGCATGGAAAAACACTCTCTTGGCAGCAGGAGTACTAGAAAATGCGCTCTTGAACATCGAGATTGATGGCGAATCGGCCGAATCGGCGCTTAGAGATGACCGTTTGCTCACAGGTGAACGGTGCGCTGTCTCGTGCTGGAACGACCAATCCGCGTACAGTCTGCTCTCCACCTGTTTTCGTCATGCCATATCTGTGCCTGGGGATTTGGCCATTACAGGTTTTGATGGACTTCTAGATCCGCGTCTTACAGACAGAAGGCTTGTAACGGTGGATTGCCGATGGGCCGACGCGGCCTCCACGGCTGTAGATTTACTGATGCAACTGATCTCGGGCGAAGCAGTTCCTGAGGAGACTCGAATGCCTGTTTTTCTCACACTCGGTGATACGATTTGACACAGTCACCGCTTCAATCGCTACCAAGGAAACCTATGAAATACACACTACTAACAATGCTGGCGGTATTAGTGCTGGGGGGCACATGGCAGGTTTCATTTGCAAGCCCTGGCGGTTTGGTATCGGAGGCGCTCGTGCAGTCTGGAAGCAAAGTTCAGATAGAACACAACGCAGGTGGGTTCCAGCTTATCAGAAATGGCGCCTTCTTTTTCATCAAGGGTGCAGGCGGTGACGGCTCGAAAACGCTTCTCAAGGATATGGGAGGAAACTCGTTTAGAACCTGGGGCGTCGACAATGCAGGTCCCTTGTTGGACGAAGCGCAGAAGCTGGGACTTACCGTCACGTTGGGCATCTGGCTGGGACACAGAGAACACGGTTTCGACTACAACAATGCGGAACAGGTGGCAAAACAGATCGAAGAGGTACGGGCCGCGGTAACACGGTATCGCAGCCATCCTGCGCTTTTGATGTGGGCGCTCGGGAACGAGATGGAGGGTGACGGCAACGGCGCCGCTATCTGGTCTGCTATCAATAACCTCGCGTCCATGGTGAAACAGCTCGATCCTAATCATCCAACGATGACGGTTATTGCTGAGCTTGGCGCTTCCAAGGTTAAGAACATCAATCGACTCTGTCCTAATATTGATGTGGTCGGGATTAACTCTTACGGCGGCGGTCCAAGCGTTGCCGAACGCTACAAAGCTGCGGGCGGAACAAAGCCCTATGTTATCACCGAGTTTGGCCCGGCCGGAGTCTGGGAGATTGGCACGAACTCGTTCAATGCCGTAGAGGAGCTTTCAAGCAGCGCGAAACAGCAATCCTATACCGCTACCTACACAAAGAGCATCAGCAATCAGCCCCTCTGTCTTGGCAGTTACGCGTTCGCCTGGGGCAACAAGCAGGAAGCGACTGCAACATGGTTTGGCCTGATGCTTCCGGATGGCTCCAGACTCGGAGCAATCGATACGCTTTCACAACTCTGGACTGGTAAGAGCGTCGAACATCCTTGCCCGGAGATCAAATCGCTGAAGGTAGACCGCTCGGAGGCCGATCCTGGGGCAACAGTTCACGCTGTCCTGGATATTGCCTCGCATGATATCAGCGCGCCTA
This sequence comes from uncultured Chthonomonas sp., assembly GCA_903919615.1. Classification (GTDB taxonomy): domain Bacteria; phylum Armatimonadota; class Chthonomonadetes; order Chthonomonadales; family Chthonomonadaceae; genus CAIXIX01. The sequence goes on along the minus strand of CAIXIX010000443.1, from coordinate 25,725 downwards.
AAGTGACGTGGGTGCTTCAGGCAGATGTGCGCAACGTCAACACGAATGGAGCCACAGAAACTGCGCCTCCAACCTTTCCCGACTCTATTACGGTGGCAGATGCGAAGGGGGCGACGATTAAGCTGCCTTCCAGCGGCGGAATCTACCGGTTGTTTGCTTACGCGCGCGATTCGCGTGGTGGCGCCGCCGTAGCGAATATCCCCCTGCACGCAAGCGGTCCGCGGGCTGAAACCGCGAAGGCTGCTCCTGGAAAGGGTGCAAAACTGCCGTATGTGGTCTACGACGAAGGCGGAGCGGCTGGACGAAGCTACATTCCGTCCGGTTATATGGGCAACACGGGTGCGATTCATGTGGATGAAAAGTGTGAAGACAAGCCGCATAGTGGCAAGACTTGTATGCGTGTCGATTATTCGGCAAGAGATAACTGGGGTGGGGTAGTGTGGCAGGATCCTGCGAACGATTGGGGAGATCTTCCAGGAGGAATGAACTTAACAGGAGCGACAAAGTTAACCTTCTGGTCCCGTGGCGCCAAGGGCGGTGAGAAGATAACGTTTATCTGCGGATTGCTTAAAAGCGACAAACCGTACCACGATACAGCGCTAACTCAGCTACCTGATGTACTGCTCACGAATGAGTGGAAACAGTACACGATCGACCTAAAGGGCAAGGACCTTACCCGAATCAAGACCGGATTTGCATGGACGCTCGGGGGGGCTGGTGAACCGATCACCTTCTACCTCGATGATATTCGGTTTGAGTAGTGGTTGGCTCGATCAGTTGAGCTTACGCTTCCATTGATCCAGCTTCATCAGCGCCTCAATCGGAGTGAGAGCGGTCACATCCAAATCTTCCAACTCTTCGATAACGGGGTGCTTCTCTGCTTCAAATAGAGTTAGCTGTATCTTTTGTTTCTTTGCAGTAATGGCGCCGGCAGCAATGCTGCCCAGGTCGCGGGTTGCTCCTGCGCCATTCTTCTCCAGAGCCTTCAGAACCTCACGGGCTCGATCGATTACCTCCACCGGTATCCCTGCCATTCTGGCAACATGAATTCCGTATCTTCTGTCTGTTCCACCAGGCACAAGCTTACGCAGCCAAACGATATGGTCCCCTTGCTCCTTCACGGCAATCCGGTAGTTATGAACGACGGGAAACTGTTTAGCAAGCTCATTAAGATGGTGGTAGTGTGTGGCAAAAAGCGTTTTACAGCCAATCGACGTGAGATGTTCTGCCACCGCCCACGCAATGGAGAGGCCATCATAGGTGCTCGTTCCTCTGCCTATCTCATCCAGCACAACGAGGCTTCGCAGCGATGCATTGTTCAGGATATTTGCAGTCTCGTTCATCTCCACCATAAAGGTCGATTGCCCGCTTGCGAGCTCATCGTGGGCGCCAACGCGGGTGAAGATGCGATCCACAACACCAACTACGGCCGAGTCGGCAGGTACAAAGGATCCCGTTTGAGCCATCAGAACAATCAGCGCTACCTGGCGGAGATAACTCGATTTGCCGCTCATGTTTGGCCCGGTGATCACGTACATCGAGCAGCTACTATCCAGTTTGCAGTCGTTGGGAATGTAGGCGCCATGCGCGCCGATCCACTCGATAACGGGGTGCCGACCGCCTTTGATCTCGATCGCGTCTTCTGCATTAACCTCTGGCTTTACATACTGCCTGCGCACCGCTGTCTCCGCGAATCCTGTGAGGACGTCCAGCTCGGATACGGCTCTTGCTACTGCTAGCACATCTGCAGCCGCTTCGGCAACCCGCTCTCGAACTCCAAGAAATAGCTCGTACTCGAGCTCAACTGCTTTCTCATCCGCGCCAAGCACGCGGGCCTCATACTCCTTCAGTTCCGGAGTAATGTATCGCTCGGAGTTGGAAGTTGTCTGCTTACGGATGTAGTTTTCGGGGACCTTAGCGAGATTGGCCCGAGTAACCTCGATATAGTAACCGAAGACGGCATTGTAGCCTACCTTCAAAGAGGGGATGCTGGTGCGCTCACGCTCCGTGGTTTCGAGGCTGGCAATCCAGGCCCTTGCTGCATTCGCCGCAGATTGCAGCTTGTCGAGTTCGATATTGAATCCTTCACGAATCATGCCGCCTTCGCGCAAACCGGCAGGTGGGTCGTCAACGAGTGCACGAGAGATTCTCTGTGCAATCTCTGGTGGATTAGCAAGCCTCTGAGAGATATCGCAGAGCCGTTCCGACTGGCAAGTTGAAAGCGCGAGCGAAATCCCCGATAGCCTGTTCAACGCGGATGCGAGCGCAACAAGATCTCTCGCGTTTGCAAGCCCGGCGGCAGAGCGGCTTACGAGCCGCTCCATATCACCCATTCCTCGAAGCAGTTCGCGAAGGTCTCCTCGGAGAATGGCATCATGTACGATCTCATTGACTGCTTCATGCCGCCGGCGAATTCGAGAGACATCAAGCAGCGGCTCCAGCAGCCAGTTCCTTAGAAGCCGGCCTCCCATAGGAGTAAGAGTCTCGTCCAGAACTCCTAGAAGGGTGCGCTGACGGCCTCCGTCTGAAAGTGAAGACGTTAGTTCAAGATGCTTTCTAGCTGGCGCATCGAGCATCATGAAATCGCGGCAGGAATAGGTGCTCAACGACCTAATGTGCGTCAGCGCATTCACCTGGTTGTCCTGCAGATAGCGCATTACGAGCGCGCATGCGTCGAGGCCAGATGTGTATTCATCACAGCCAAATCCACGCAACGATTGCGTCTGAAAGTGATCAAGCAGCACGGTGCGGCTGCTCTTTGTCGCGCTAGCGGAAGCTCCCGGGTGAGGTGCGTAGGTCGTTACTGTCGCTCCGCACGAGGATCGAATAGCCTCGATTAGTTCGTTGTTAGCGCCTTCTGGAAGCAGGACTTCTGCAGGCTCGAGTCGCATTATCTCGTCCAGAAGTTGCTCAACACGGCGATCCCCCTCGATCTCAGTCGTAAGGAACTCTCCCGTCGAGATATCGACGATGCCGACACCCGCAACGGGATCGCCAACAACGGCCGCCACCAGATAGTTATTCGTTCTGGAGTCGAGCATGTTGTCTTCGAGTACGGTGCCAGGTGTGAGCACACGGGTAATTTTTCGCTTGACGAGGCCCTTGGCAAAACGCGGATCTTCCACCTGATCCATTATCGCGATCCGGTGGCCCTTCGCGATCAGCCGTGCGACATACCTCTCCATTGCGTGGTGAGGTACGCCAGCCATAGGGATCCGCAAGCCGCCGTCTTCGCGACCTGTCAGTGTTATGTTCAGTTCGCGGACAATTAGTTCGGCGTCGTCGCCATAGGCTTCAAAGAAATCGCCAACACGCATTAACAATACTGCGCCCGGGTACTCTGCCCGTGTCGCAAAATACTGGATCATCAGTGGAGTTCCGCCCGCGTAGCCAGGTGGAACGGAAGCAGGCAGTGCGCGACCTTGCTGGGTGGAATTAGGGTCTGACATAATGGCTGCAGTATACGTAAATACGTCCGAGGCGTCAAGCCATATTCAGACGATCACATATCAGTTAGATGGAGCCTCTTCGAACCTATGCAGTTAAAGCACTGGAGTATCAATTTATTCGTCATTGCGATCACCCTGTTTTCCGCTCCGCTGCATTCCCTGGCACAGCAGCCTTCTGTAGGGGACGCTGCGAGACGAACCCCACCAGTCGCGAAACCGGGTACCGTTCCAGCAGGATTGCACTACTATACGGCACCAAAACATCGGTTTGTGTTGCATACGGTTCGTGCAGATGCCTGTGTTTACGGTGGAACCTCGGCAGGGATCATCGCTGCGGTCCAGTTGAGACGAAGCGGTCACAGCGTCGTTGTGATAGAGCAAGGAGCCCACCTCGGCGGACTCACTGCGGGTGGTCTGAGCAATACCGACATTGGAAATAAGGATGCCATTGGCGGCATGTCGCGCGATTTCTACAGGGCTGTAGGTGCGCACTACCGAGAACCCGAAGAGTGGCGTTTTGAGCCGCATGTGGCCGAACATATCTACGACACGATGGTTAGCGAAAACCATATCGCAGTGTACTACCGGGAGTTTCTGCAGAGTGTAAGCGCCAAAAATGGGCATATTGTCTCCATAACGATGGAGAGCGGCCTAACTGTAGCCGCAAGAGTCTTTATCGACGCAGGTTATGAGGGCGACCTCATGGCGAAGTCTCATGTAAAATATCGCGTTGGTCGTGAGGCGAATTCGGAATACGAGGAGACTCTCAATGGCGTTGAGATGCGTAATCTGCATCAGTTCGACCGGAGGATTGACCCCTATGTTGTCGTCGGTGAGCCTGCCAGCGGCGTTTTGCCTGGAATTGATGACACGCCTCTTCCTCCTCGAGGGTCTAGTGATTCGCGCGTTCAGGCTTACAACTTCCGAATGTGTCTGACTACCATTCCTGATAACCGTACTACGTTCCCGAAGCCACATCATTACGATCCAAACCAGTACAAACTCTTGGAGCGGCTGCTCGATACGGGTTGGACGAGCGTATTTGATAAATTCGATGACCTTAAGGGCGGCAAGTTTGACAAGAATAATGATGGACCCGTCTCAACCGATTATATCGGCATGAACTATCAGTTTCCCGATGGCAGCTATCGTACTCGTGAGCGTATATTTCAACAGCACGTAACTTATCAGATGGGGTTGATGTACTACTTATCCAACGATCCGCATGTGCCTCAAAGGGTCCGCGACGGTATCAAGCAGTATGGTCTATGCAAAGATGAGTTTCCGAATACAGACGGTTGGCCACATGCGCTATATATTCGAGAAGCTCGCCGAATGGTATCAGACTATGTGATGACCGAGCATAACTGCACGGGCAGCGCCGTCGCTTCTGACTCAATCGGACTTGCCGCGTATACAATGGATTCTCACAACTGTCGCAGACTCATTGAGGATGGCGCTGTGCGAAATGAAGGCGATGTTCAGGTTGGAGGCTCTCCTCCATACCCGATCTCGTATCGTTCGATCATTCCGCGAAGGTCCGATTGCGATAACCTGATGGTACCAGTCTGCCTGGCTGCTACCCACATCGCTTACGGCTCAATTCGAATGGAGCCTGTGTTCATGATCCTGGGGCAATCTGCCGCACTGGCTGCAGACATAGCAATGAAGCATGATTGCGCTTTGCAGGCTGTGTCCTACCCAGAGTTGCGGGAGGCGCTAGTCGCCGCTCATCAGGTCCTGGCTTGGAAGCCAATAACTCATGCGATTACAAAGCAATGAGGATGCTGACATAGGCAGGCTAAGTGATCAGATCGCGTCCGACCACGCTCGGCTCCAACATAAAATACGACAACTCGATTCCTTGCAGGAGATTTCCCACTTGAGGCTAACCATAGGCGTTGACGGTAGATGGATGTGGAGATTTATAAATGGCTACTGAGGCAAAGTTTCTGGCGTTTGATCTTGGGGCGGAGAGCGGACGCGGAGTCATCGCTTTTTTTGACGGTGAAAAAATTCGCCTCGAAGATGCACACCGCTTTTCGAACCAGCCCGTAAAGATCCTCGACACATTCCACTGGGATACTCCGCGTCTTTTCCTTGAACTTAAGCGCGGCCTGGCAATGGCGGCTGCCAATTTCGGCAAGGATATAGAAGCGATAGGGGTAGACACGTGGGGAGTTGACTTCGGCCTGCTTGGAAAGGACGACGCACTGCTTGCGGTTCCCCGCCACTATCGAGACCATGCAAACGATGGCATGCTCGAAGAGGCATTTGGAAGAGTTCCGCGGGAGCGAATATTCGAGAGAACTGGCATTCAGTTCATGCAGATCAATTCGCTCTACCAACTGCTGCAGATGAAGATTTCCGGATCGCCCGCTTTGGAGTATGCGAAGACGCTGTTGTTTACGCCGGACCTGCTCAACTTCTGGTTCACGGGTGTTAAGGCCACAGAGTTTTAGCATCGCAAGCACAAGTCAGATGGTCGATCCTGGCGCTCGAGATTGGGCTATCGATCTCCTGAAGGAGTTTGGCCTGCCCACAGATATTCTCACACCAATAGTGCCTACTGCGACAGCAGTAGGCGTGCTTCGGGCCGACATCGCAACAGAGTGCGGGGTAGGCGCCATTCCCGTCATTGCTCCTGGAGAACACGACACCGCTTCGGCCGTTGTCGCAGTGCCTGCGCTTGTTGAAGACTATGCTTACATCTCTAGCGGCACGTGGTCGCTTGTTGGTATCGAAACAAGTGGGCCCCGAATTTCACCTCAAACCCTGGCTGCCAATTTTACAAACGAGGGTGGGGCATGCGGAACGATTCGCTTACTGAAAAACGTGATGGGCCTTTGGCTGGTGCAGGAGTGTCGGCGCTCCTGGGCAAGATCCGGGAACGAACTCTCTTACCCACGCCTGACAGAGCTTGCAGCTGAAGCCAAACCGTTTACGGCGCTTATCGAGCCGGACGACACTGAATTTCTATCGCCTGTAGACATGCCTGCCGCTATTGCGAGCTTCTGCCGACGTACCGGACAGACCGCGCCAGACGATCCTGGTGCGATGGTACGCTGTTGCCTGGAGAGCCTCGCACTTAAATACAGGTGGGTTGTAGAGAAGCTTGAGGAGTTCCGGGGCAAGCCGATTAGCACCATTCATATCGTTGGCGGCGGCACGCAAAATCGCCTGCTCTGCCAGCTTGCCGCAGATGCGACACGAAGAACCGTTATTGCAGGGCCGGTCGAGGCGACTGCGGCCGGAAATGTTCTGACACAGGCCATTGGACGCGGATACATAGCGGATCTCGCGCAGGCAAGACAGATCATTCGCAACTCGTTTGAGCTGATCACTTATGAGCCGAGCAGAGACAGCGCCACGTGGGACGAAGCGTACGCGCGATTCCAGAAGATCAGAGAATCGGCGGTTAGCACGATCTGATCGAACGTCTACTGATCGATCGATCCAACAACAATATTCACAAACTGGCGCCGCAGCTTCAAAACTCCGGCGCCATCCCCAGGCATATAGACTCGATTTGTAAGCAGGATCATGCAGAGATCAAGGTCCGGCTCAAACACAATCATCGTGCCAGTGAAGCCCGTGTGTCCGTAAGCCTTTGGAGATGCGAGGTCACCGGACGGCAGATACGGATTCGCCCCAATGAACCAGCCGATGCCGTGGCTTCCCACAGCGGCTGGGATCTGACTCTCCCTGGCGACACGGCGGGCTGCTACTCCCGCTGCCTGCGGAATGGAAAAGTGCGCAGCAGTCGTTGGGAACTGAACGGCAAGCGCAAATCGGCAAAGGTCCTGCACGGTAGAGAAGATACCAGCATGCCCGGATACGCCTCCCAATCCGTTCGCATTCTCATCGTGCACGGTACCCACAATCGTCTGTCCAACCCGGTCGCGGGAATGGCCGGTGGCTGCGATGCGAGCATGAAGGTGCACCGGCGGATTGTAGCCAGAGTCGGTCATTCCGAGAGGCTGAAATAGCTCGTCATGAGCTAAACGATCGAGCGGTTTACTATTGATTTGAGCGACAACATGCCCAAGCAATATGTACCCCAGGTCGCTGTAGGTGTATTTCGTTCCCGGCTCCACAGTTGGATGAGTGTTCAGAATATCCGATACTGCGCTCCGCGGGCTTTTGAAGAGGGGCAGCCATGCTGGCAAGCCAGAGGTGTGCGTAGCAAGCTGCTTGATCGTGATGTGAGCGAGAGGAGACATAGCCGCTTCGGCCGGGAGCACCGCTCCTAACGACTGCGTGAGTAATATTTTGCCACGCTCAACGGATCGCATTAACAGCACGCCTGTGAACGACTTTGTGAGTGAGGCGATATCGAAGATTGTGTTTGTCTGCGTTCGCGCCGATGGAAAGCTGTCCGGCTGAGGATGGCCAAATGCTCCATGAGCAGCAACCATGCCATGGCGCATTACTGCATAGGCGGCGGCGGGGTACAGCCCACCGGTGATGCCATCTTCCACGAGCGCATCAAGAAGCTTTAGACGGTCTGGATCGAAGCCGAGCGCACGCGCAGGTTTAATCAGGTTATCGAACATGATCTGCACACTCTTCCCGTTGCATCCTGTAAACACTAATGGTCTGAGGCAGGCGCAGGCGCGGTCGGTCGTTTGCCGGCGCTGCGAAGCATTAAAACACCAGGCGACACAAGCAGCACCGAGAGGCCGATAAGCAGGAAGCAGTCGTTAAAGGCCATGGTCATCGCCTGCCGTTGCACGGTGAAGTCCATGATGGCGTAAGCGGCTTGTCGAGCGGGTACGGCGGCATAGCCTTTCGACATCATACCCATCGTCGTCTGGTAGATCCGCTGCTGGAAGAGCAGATTCTGCGGATACAGATTGGATGCGAGAGACATCCGATGCGATGCTGTTGCACGCGTTAGATAGGTACTTAGCGCTGCGATGCCAAGCGATCCGCCAATCTGCCGGGTCAGATTAAGCATGCTCGCGCCCTGCGCAATCTCAAAGCCCTTAAGTGAGTTAAACGCTGCAATATTGATCGGAGTAAACAGCAGACCTAGCCCGAAGCCGCGAAGAATCAGACCCATTCTGGTATCTGGTTCGCCGCTCGCTGTCGTTAGGTGCCCCAACTGCCACATTGAAATCACGAAGAGGGTCATGCCCGCTATAATCAGAAACTTAGGCTCTACGAGGCGTCGCTTTCCGTTCAGCAGTCGTCCGCATAGGATAGCGCTTATTCCTGTTGCGAGGCCGCCAGGCATTAGTACTTTACCGGTAACCGTGGGAGAGAAACCCAGTATTCCCTGTGCGAACAGTGGAAAAATGAAAATGCCGCCATATAGACCAAATCCGAGCGCAACAAAGAGCAATAGGGCGGCGCTCAAATCGCGGTTGCGGAGAACTCGCAGGTTCACGACGGGCTGTTTATTACGCGGTGAGAGCTCCCAGATGAGCAAAAGGGTCAACGCAATGACGGCTGTTATCGTAAGCCACAAGATGGCGCGATCTTGAAACCAGTCGTTCTCGTTGCCCTCTTCAAGAACATACTGCAAACAACCAAGCCCAACAGCAAGCAGGCCGATGCCGGGCCAATCGACCCTTAAGTGCGGTACCGAGTACTTGGCGTCACTAAGGAAACCTGCGACAATGAAAGCGCTGGTTATTCCGATGGGAATGTTAACATAGAACACCCAGGGCCACGAGTAATTATCGGTGATCCAACCTCCAAGGGTAGGACCCAAAGTGGGTGCGACGATAATGCCTAACACATAGATCGATTGAACTGTACCCTGCATCTCTCGCGGGAAAATCTCACGGAGCGTGGCTTGCGCAGTTGACAGGAGAGCTGCGCCGCCTGCACCCTGAATAATTCTGAAGATAACAAGCTCAGGAAGCGTTCTGGATGCTCCGCAAAAGAACGACGCAATGAGAAAAAGAAAGATTGAGCCAACGAGGTAACGTTTTCTGCCGAAGAGGGACGATAGCCAGGCTGTCATTGGCAGCACAATGACGTTAGAAAGGATATAACCTGTCGAAACCCACCCAATCTCCTGAGTGGTTGCGCCGAGGTTACCTGCCATCTGCGGCATGGCCACATTGACGATCGTGGTATCGAGGACCTCTAAAATTGCGGCGGTTATGAGCCCCGCCAGGATAAGCCACCGGAACGGTACCGGCTCTTCTGCAGGCGCCAGAGCGGCGCTTGTGTCTGACATTATTTGTTCACCAGTGGCATGCTAGGCCGAAACAAGTATCGATATGGCGAAGCAGCAATGATGTTCCTACGCCCGGCAGTGATAAAAAGTGGCACAGGAGCCCAATTAATCCGACCTGTTACAGGCCCTGCCCAACCAGATACTCATAACTGGAACGCAGACAGTCGAACGGGTCGCGCCGGCAGACGTCCTGTTCAACCGCATACCACTCTACACCGGCCATGATGCATGCGGAGAGTATCTGCTGCCAGTCGAGATTGCCTTCACCGATCGGCGCCATCACTGGCCCATCACCCTGCACAACCTCTTTGTCTTTGATATGGATAACGGGGACCCTATCGTGACATCGATCCAATATGCGAACAGGATTGTAACCGGAATGTTGCACCCAATAGACGTCGATTTCCAACATCAAGTCTGGGCAGCCCTCTTGAATAAAGATATCGAACAGCGTTCTGCAGGGATCGTCTGCGGAACCAATCCTCTGAAACTCATGAGCATGATTGTGGTAACCGAACGCGATGCCAGCAGCTTTTAACTCACGAATCACCGGCTGCGCATCAGCCAGCCAGGCCCTATACCCGTCGGCGCCACGTTCAGAATATCTCTGAGGCAGGCCGCCTATTGCGGCGAAGTTACAGCCCAATGTCTGATGAAAATCAATTTCCGCCTCGGTTTTGTAGACTAGGTCATCCCAGTTACGATGTGTTGCAATGCACTTTAGCCCAGATTCATCCAGGATCTTTCGCGCTTGAATCGCGGTAACTTCAGGTGCGTCTCCGTTCATTGCACCTACTGCCGATAGCTGAACAGCTTCATAGCCGATAGCTGCAATGGCCTCTACTGTCTGAACAAACCCTGAGGCTGTGTGCGTAAAGTCCCGAACTGTATACATTTGTGCAGCAAGACCCATGATCAATTATCCTCCTCGACACCACATCGTCAATAAACATCTCGATGCGAGGTCGGCAAGCTCAATCTCTCAAACACTTAGCAAACGTCTGTCTGCAGTCTTAATGTTCCGTAGCGGCAAGGCTGAGGAGTGCAATCGCCATCGTGGGACAATCTATATTCCGAAATCTGTTGCATATTATCTCGCGCAACTGATATTCGATATTCATGCTGCTGTAGCCTGCATTTAATGAGCTTATGGTAACGAAATATTGACTCAGCCCGTCTGATATCCGTTATTGTAGATTTATTAGAAAGGTCAATCGAACGATGTTCCTACACAGATCTTCGAACTACTTGCCGAAATATTTGGCAGCACTGTGCCTTACCGGCACAACTCTATTGTTTCCACTAATGGGTGCGGCGCAGCAGCCAGGCGGTGCAGAAGCGCTCGCGCGAATGCCTGTAAAGGAAGTGACAATCTTCAAGGACGGTCATGCGTTGGTTGTCCACGAAGGAGTTTTGCCGACAGATGCTCAGGGCGATGTGGCAATGGACTATCTTCCGACTCCCATTCTGGGCACCTTCTGGCCCTATGCGCTTGCTGGCGGGCCGAAACTTACTTCCGTGGTCGCGAGCCCACGCAGAATACACGTCGCACGAACTGCGCTGACAATTAAGGAAATGATCGCTTCGAACACAGGTTCGACGGCCAGGATCTTTGAAACCGGCGGCAAGCAGTATACAGCCATCATCCTCGGCATACCGACCAGGAGCGCTGAAGAGATGGAGCGCACGTCTCCGCCCGGCGCCGATCTTGGATGGAAGGTGGAATCCGAGCTCGTTCTCCTAAAGACTTCTTCTGGAACAGAGGCGATGCCGATTTCTCGAATTCAAAATATCGCGTTCGAGGGCAAGTACAACAGCATGGCAAGCATGGAGGAGAAGCGTAATCTGCTTACCCTGAAGTTGCAATGGCCCGTTGGTAAACCTGCAAGGACAGCGAAAGTAGGCATGCTCTACGTCCAGAAAGGCTTACGTTGGATACCTTCATATAAGATCGAACTCGACGGTAAAGGTGAGGCAGTTCTCTCGCTTCAGGCGACTCTCGTGAATGAACTTACTGATCTTCAGGATTGCACGGCAAATCTGGTGATCGGTGTGCCGAAGTTCTACTTTCAGGACCAGATCGACCCCATTGCTCTGCAGCAGACGGTAGCTCAGCTCTCCAACTACTTTGCGCAAAACTCTCCGACCGGATACGCGCTCTCAAATGGCATCATGGGTCAGGCGGGCGGATTTGGTGGGGGAGGCGGAGGATTTGCAGCGGGCCGTCGGGGAGCCGCGCCAGGCGGAGGATCTCAGGGAGAAGAAGCTGCGCCTGAGGTGTCCAATGCAGCGCAGAATGAAGATCTTTTCGTTTATACCGTTAACCACATTACTTTGAAAAAAGGGCAGAGGCTTACGATGCCCGTTCGGCAATTTCACATGAAATATACCGATCTTTATACCGTTGATATTCCTATTGCTCCCCCGCGAGAACTTCGCATGAATAACAATATGAACGAGCAGCAGTTGGATCAGCTTCGTGCGGCCAACATGCCAAAGGCGGAACACAAGGTGCGGCTTATTAATGAATCCACCGCGCCAATTACGACCGCTCCTGCTCTTATTCTTAGCGGCGGAAAAGTTATTGCACAGGCCCAGATCGGCTACACCGCTCCTCGAGGTTCAGTAGATCTTACGCTAACTACAGCCCTTAACCTTCGCGTAAAAAAGTCAGACAACGAAACGAGTAGGACACCCGACGTCGCAAACTTTCAGGGCACTCGATACGCCAGGTTCGACTTGAAAGGCACGATCAATATCACTAATTTCGGCGAGACACCTGCGACCCTTGAAGTTACACGCAACGTTTTGGGAAATGTTGGGAAAGCCGAGCAGGACGGCGTTGTGCAGATGGTGAACACGTTTGAGGACGATACCTTCTCACCACGCGAGGTGTACTCGCCATTCTGGTGGGGTTGGTACTCATGGCCATATGGTTGGAATCACTTCAACGGCATCGGCAGGATTACCTGGTCTGTGAAACTCGATCCGTCCAAATCGATCGATCTTGGTTACACCTGGAGCTACTTCTGGCCGTAAATTAGAATTCCGATCGAAATCCGATCTATACTAAACCATGCCCTTACAGCCTTTAGTTTCGCAAACAGAAGAGCGGTCCAGCTACGCGGCTCCAGTCGTGATCGATGAAGTGGCCCCTACGCATGTTGGAGTGAAGGTCGCTGCCGCCCCCGATGTGGTGCTGCGCGAACAACTCCAGCAGCGAAACATTCGCGTTCGGCGGCTTGCGATAGGATTTTACGGCTACCTTGGTGTTACTCTGCCCATATCAATCGGTCTACATCACAGGCTTGGTCAGGAGCGCTTTGCGGAATTAATATCGAGCCCTGCAGGGATTACGACGAGTGTGCTTGTGTGGTCTCTGTGGGGCATTGCAATAGGCTTCGCGATGAAATCGCGACGTGGCGCGCGTGAAGCAGTCGAATCGCTAAAGCAAGCTGCGGACGTGAGCAGTATTGGCGTATTACTCGATTCGCTGAGCCTCGACGATGCCGTGATGAAACGATATGCTATCGATGCCCTCATTGACCTGCTTCCACTCCTTCAGCCAGAAGACGCGGGTCGGCTTAGCACAATACATCGCGCCAGGCTCTGTTCGGTCCTTGGGCGGAGGCTGGAAAGCCCCCTATACAAGGATATAGCAGCAGTCTTCAAGCCCGCAGAACAGCGCCGCGTAAACCTTCAACTAGCAATACTCAAGGCATTTTCGCAAGTCGGAGATGAGCGAGCGCTGTCACATGTAAAAAATCTTGCGATTAGCACAGCGCACACGGACGGTGAGCAGCAGGTGCGGAGCGCTGCAATAGAGTGTTTGCCTCTGCTTCAAGCGCGCATCGTTAGCCTGAGCGCCACTAACTCTTTACTTCGCCCATCATCTGCGATGGACCTGGAGTACTTAGTGAGACCCGCCACCCATGCCCCTGTCGCCACAGAGGATCTTCTCAGGCCAGCGGAAGTATAGTGTGCGTCTGCGATCCCTCTCATAGACTTCAACCCATTCATCGACTTCTGCAACCTCAATCTCAGCAATCTCTCACATAAATCCGGATAATCAAACGGACAATACCCCGCAGTTGGATATAATGATGATGAGTATCGCAAATAGTGATACCGGGGGCAGGAGGAAACTCCCGGTCACGTTGAAACTATGGGAGTTCGCCGTCAGACGCTCACGCCAGGTATGCCTAGCAAATCTTTGCGGTGATGAGTTGATGAGTCTGCGTTGTGCAGAGGAGCCACCAGATGGACCAGTCAGGTAGTGAGACGACGAAAGACCAGATAGCAGCCAATGTTCTGTGTGAAAGGCTGGCTAATGGTCTAACTCTCATCGTCAAAGAGAACCCGAACTCAGCGGTCGGCGCCTGCGTTGTGCTTGTAAAGGCAGGCTATTTTAACGAACCGGATCACCTGACAGGTATCACCCACGTAATAGAACACATGGTATTCAAGGGCACCCCGCGCCGGCCCGAAGAAGATCAGTTTGCCCGAGAAATCCGCGAACTTGGTGGCGTGCTCAACGCATCCACCTACTACGATCAGACTGCCTATCATTTTGTTGTCCCTTCTGAGCACCTAGATCACGCGCTTGAGATTCAGGCAGACGCAATTCAGAATGCCAGAATCGACGAGGCATCTCTAGCTCGTGAGATCGAAGTGATTGTTCAGGAGAGCCTGCAGAAGCGTGATAACCCAAACGCCATGCTGGTGGAAAGCCTGTATGAGCTAGCATTTGATCAGCACCATATTCGCCGCTGGAGAATTGGACATCCCGAAACGCTCCGAGCGATCACTCGCGACGATATCCTCGGGTTCATGCGGGACACCTACCGACCTGAGAATATTATCATCTCGGTCGTGAGTAACCAGCCTGCCGAAGAAGTGAAGGAGATGCTCGTTCGACAATGGGGCCGCTTCAAACGTGGCGAATTGAAGCTGGAAGTTTCACCGACAGAAACGCACAGGACAGATTTTCGATATAAAAGGCTCAGTGGCGATATTCGACAGCGCCTGTTGCTTTTCGCATTCCGGGCGCCTGCGGAGCTTCACCGAGATGCCGCGCCAATGATGGTATTAAGCGGTCTGCTAAGCGATGGTCGTTCCGCACGCCTGTACCAGAAGCTTCGGGAGCAGCTTCGGGTCGCCAACTCCTCCTGGTCATCCTATGAGAGCTTCGATCAGTTTGGTATCTTCTTGCTCGGGGCAGATTCCCTAACCCCCAATCCTGAGGCTGCGGAGCGCGCCCTATGGTCAGAGATAGTTCGCCTACAGTACGAGCCTGTTGGTGAGGATGAGCTGAAGCGCATCAAAGTCCGAGTAGAGAGCCAGCGTCTATTTGCTGAGGAGGAAGTATTGGGGCTGGCGCGAACCCTCGCTGCTTATGAAGCGATTGGCGGATATGAGCTTGTGGACACCGTTCTGGACCGAATACGCGCTGTAACCGCGGACGATGTGATGCGGGTAGCAAATTCGTGGATCAATCTCGAGGGCGCCGCCCTCGTCGAATATTTGCCTGCTCAGGATAACGTGCCTGAATCCAACCCCGATAAGGTCATTGAGACGTTATACGATGCACAGGCACATACCGAGGTTCTAGACACTGCGCCGCCATCGACTGTTCACGAATCTCGCGTGCGATCTCTGAGGACCTCCTCGAACGCCTTCGAAGGGATTACTCAAACGGTTTCGCTGCCCTGGGGAGGGCATCTGTTTTATAAGATCCGTCGCGATTTGCCACTCGTTTCGATCACTGCGCTCTTTCAGGGAGGCCGTCGTGGAGAGACGATCTCCAACTGCGGCATTACTAACCTGATGCTCAAGTCAACGCTGAAGGGAACGCAGCGTTTTACGGCGGAACAGATCGTGAACAGGATTGAAGGGCTTGGCTCTTCGATTGGCCTTGTGGTCACCTCGGACTATTTTGGTTTCACTATGAAGGTGAAGCGAGACGTTCTGGCTGAGGCATTTGAGATTTTCGCGGAGGTCGTTGCCAGGCCGATCTTTCCTCCGGATGAAGTGGAGCGAGAGAAACAGGCTGTGCTCGCCGATATCCGGCGACAGCAAGATAGCATTGGGTCCCTCGCAATGGACCTGTTCTCTGCGGCCTACTATGGCGAAGATCACCCGTATGGATTGCCAGCCGTGGGAACCGTTGAGGCCATCCAGCCAGTGATGAGAACCGATGTGATGATGTGGCATCAGCGCCACGCCATCGCACAGAACCTCGTGGTCGGGCTCGTTGGCGATGTGGAAGAGGCCGATGCTGTAGCGTTATTTACCGACCTCTTGGAACGGCGAACCAGTTCGCGAGCAGAACGACTGCCGGTGCCATTACAGGGCAAACTTGCGACTCCAGACCGAGTGCTCTACAGGCAGAAACAGCAGACAGCCGCAGTTCTGGGCTTTCATGGAGCGGGGCTGTACAATGAGGATCGACATATCATTGATGTGCTGACCGAGATCGTTTCCGGAATGGGTGGCAGGTTCTTCCGCGCGGTTCGTGGGGACAATGCGCTTGCATATCAGGTGGCCGCAATTCACAGGGTGCGCCAAGAATCTGGAAACTTCATCACCTACGCACTTACCTCGCCGGAAAACGAAGAGGTTGCGCGCGATCTGATATTGCGCGAATGCGAACTGCTCATGAATGAACCGGTTACTTCAAGAGAGTTGGAGTCTGCCAAGGTTTCGATCCTTGGTCAGTATGTTATCGGTACGCAGACCTTCGGCGCACAGTCGGCCGAACTGGCGTCGATTGGAATTTACGGCTTGCCGATGGAGGAACCGCAGAACTATCTGGACCGCGTTATGGCAGTTACTGAGGACGACCTGATGGACGTCGCTCAACGTTATCTCGATCCCAGAAACAGCTGGCTCGGCGTGGTCCGAGGTGGCGCGGTTGCTCAGAACGTTTAAGGCTGAATTGAAGTTTGCGCTACGTGTTGCGGCTGCCGCAGTCTTTGCGGCAGCTTGTGGTTGCCACCGTCAGGCTATCCCTCGATCCGCTCCGCTCGCCCGTCCGCCGCTCATTCGTACTCTCGTCACCGCGGATCTCCACGAACTTCCTGTCAATTTGCCTCTCACACCAGATCAGATCATAGCGAGCCAGGAGAAACGGGTGCTCGGCAGGGCATCTTCTCACGACGAGTTCGTACAGGTGGCAGCAAAAATGCGGCCCCTTGTGGAGATAGCGGTCGATCTACCGGAGGTTCAGAAACCGCTTGAAGCGCTTGCGCAGAGATCTGGAGTTGAGCCGGATGAGATGAAGCGCAAGTGGGTATCCTTGCAGGAAGCGGATCTCGCTTTGGAGTCTGGCGGCAATCCAAACGCAATCTCTTATGCCGGAGCCTGCGGCGTAGCGCAATGGATGGCCGGTCCAGCAGGGAAGAATGGCCTGTCTGTAGACATGAAAAGGTCGCAGATGCTAAGCAACACCATTGCTGCAGGTAACCAGGAGATAGCCTGGTTATCCTATCTGCAGCTCCATCGCGAAAAGGCCGGCACGCCTGGCCTGCCCACCGTTACAGTCGCAGTGATCCCACAGCGCATTCAACAGCTTCAGGCCGCGATCGATGCATCAACGATCGAACGCGCCAGGATAGATGAGAGGTTCAATCCCGAGCTCGCAATCCGCGCTCAGGCGCGCTACCTTCTGGGACTGTCCGTAAAGATTCCATCACCCTCCTGGCTGTTTCAAGCATATCATGGCGGTGAGGCAGGCGTGGTGCGACTTCTAAGAGCCTACTGTGGAGCAAAGTGGGCCGGATCCGTTGAAAATGCCGTTTGTGCGAGCACTGCAAATTCAGAATTGACGTTTGAAACCATTTATTTAAACGTAGCTCCTCGCTCTC
This sequence comes from uncultured Chthonomonas sp., assembly GCA_903919615.1. Classification (GTDB taxonomy): domain Bacteria; phylum Armatimonadota; class Chthonomonadetes; order Chthonomonadales; family Chthonomonadaceae; genus CAIXIX01. The sequence goes on along the minus strand of CAIXIX010000443.1, from coordinate 8,218 downwards.
ATGCAGCGGCATTTACCTATCTATACGGTCGCGGTGACGATCACAGGCACTACTGGTGGAAGCTGCTGGCTGCGGAGCGCGGACTTGCGCTCTTGAGGACCGATAGGGCAGGCTTCGACCATAAATGCGCTAACCTCATGCCCGGCAAGCCCGCGGCCGCACTCTGGTACGACACAAAGTCGGCTTCGCCACTTCAAGACGCAGCTGATGAAGCCTATGCGATCAAACAGGGGTGGCTCACGCCAGTAGTAGATCGTGCAGGTATCAAGATGGCGAGCAATGCCAATTCGGCGATTGGTGGTAAAGGGTTTCTTCAGAAACCTGCGATCGGCACACTTCTGCTAATCGTTGCGGCCTACCGGCAATGCGGTGGCAAGAGCGTTGTCACAGTGTCGGACACGGTGCGTACTTTGGAGCAGAACGTGCAGCAAGCATCCCAATCGCGTGTAATGCTATCGCGTTACCCACCAGCCGATGTGCAGCCCTCGTTCGATTTTCGGACGGTTGGTGTGGCCTTCGACCTGGTAAAGCCGACGGATAAGGCAGACAGAAAGATACTCGACTACTGCATCGGGTATTTTGAAGATAGGAATATCGTTGTTCGCACAGAATCCGCCAACCGAGACAAGTGGCAATGTGTACCTAATCCGTCCTTCAGCTCGGTTCTCGCCGGTCTTGCAGATGGTACTGAGATACCGGCGCTTATAAATCTCTAGAGTGGCAGGATTCGCCACCGTTTATTACGAATACGTCAACTTATGTGGTGATGTGAGATAGAGACAATCCCGCGGACTAATATTCAATTATCGGGAACAATCAGGGAGAGGCTTACTTGAAATCCAGAGAACTTCAACTGGGCGCAGAGGGCGGCGCAATCGGCGTCGAAGATATCAACTCCTTCAAAGCTGCATTTGAGGCAGAGCCTAGAAACCGGGCTGCTCTCAATGCTGTAACAAAAACAACCGTCAAAAACGTCGCGATGAACCGCCGCGCTGTAGTGCGGAGCAATCATACCTATTCCCATGTGGTTAAGACAGGTGCCGCAACTAGCCAGAACAGCAGCGGCCGCTGCTGGATGTTTGCGGGCTTAAACCTCTTCCGTATGCGAGCCGCAGCAAGCATGAATCTCGAAGACTTTGAGATATCTCAGAACTACCCCATGTTCTGGGATAAGCTGGAGAAGTCGAACTATTTCCTTGAGAGCATCCTCAAGACCCTCGATCTGCCCGCTACCGACAGGTTAATTTGCTGGCTCGTTTCATCGCCTATTCAGGATGGCGGCCAGTGGGATATGTTTGTAAACCTTGTTCGAAAGTACGGCGTCGTTCCAAAAGAGGTAATGCCCGAAACAGAGAGCAGCAGTTCAACCGGGCAGATGAACGACCGTATAACCTGGAAACTTCGCGAATATGCGGCCGTTCTCCGAGCGGCGCATGCCGAGGGGGAGACAGCAGATCAGCTGGCAACTCGCAAGCATGACATGTTGGAAGAGGTCTATCGAATGCTCTGCATTCATCTTGGAGAGCCCCCAACGGAGTTTATGTGGCAGTGGCGAGACAAGGACAAGGAGTTCCACCGCGACGGTGTCATCTCTCCTCAGAAGTTTCTCGAAAAGCACTGCGCCCCCGATCTTGATGATATGGTCTGCCTTATTCACTGCCCGCAGGATACCAAGAAGTACAATACGCTCTATACCATCGACTATCTTGGAAATGTCATGGATGGTGACATCATCAAGTACCTGAACGTCGAGATTGCGGCGCTGAAGAACGCGACAGCCAAGATGATTAAGGACGGCAAACCAGTCTGGTTTGGATGCGACGTTGGTAAGACCTTCGACCGTGATCTCGGGCTGATGGACCTCGAACTGTTCGATTACGAGGCAGTTTATGGAACTACTTTCGGCATGGATAAGGCACAACGACTGGACTACGGCCAGAGCTTAATGACTCATGCTATGGTGCTCACCGGCGTCGATCTCGATGAGAACGACCAACCGCTCAAGTGGCGAGTTGAAAACAGCTGGGGAGAAAAGGGCGGCGACAAAGGCTTCATGATGATGACGGACGCCTGGTTCGACGAATACCTCTACGAGGTAGTTGTCGAGCGTCAGTATGTCGAACAAGAGCTTCTCGCGATCCTGGAGACTACTCCTGAGGTGCTTCCACCCTGGGACCCGATGGGCTCGCTTGCGAGTGCTGAATAGTACGGAATTATGCAAAAGCCCCTGGAGATAATCTCCAGGGGCTTTCTTTTGTACTATTCCTGAATATCTGGAGGCAGCGCAGGTTGTAGCTCTACGGTTGCAGCCTGCTGCACAACATCGAGGCGCGCCTGTAACTGGTCCTGTATCTGACTATTGACCTGTTGCTGTAGCTGGGCCACGGCTGCTGGCGCTGAGTTCTCTTGAATAGACAAAACAACGTCGTTGTTTAAGTTCGTAACGAACTGCACGGTATTGGCTGGGCCCTCAACTGGGCCATCGACCTCCGAAGTTACGAAGGTGGTATCCACATTCATAACCACGCCGTGCTGTGTTTCAACAGCCAGATCGGTTACAAAATCAAGCCCTAACCCCTGTGCCTGATTGACGTTGTTGATGTAAAGATCTAACTTCTCGCTAAGCGCCACGTTCGTCTCGCTCTCAGCTGGCAATATGAACGACGGCGCAGATTCGGACGTTACGGCTACCGATTCGTCGGTGACTGGAGTGATGAAATCATCGTAGGTCGCCACCGAACTCGCGATGACTGCTTCATCAGGCTGGCTTTGCGGTTCAACGATCTGCTGCGTTCCCGTAAGTTCAGTTTCCTGCGGCAGCACGACTTCAAACGTCGGTGTTGAGGCTTGCGCGGTTTCCAGTCGGACAGGTTGAGTGTAGGCTTTATGAGAAGAGTGCGATGGCGCAGCGTAGTACTCATCGGCTGCGGAAGGCGTGGAAACTTCGGAGGATTGAGATCGACTGTCAGACGGCGGACCGGATAGTACGGGCGAGTTGTCATAAACAGCCGACCGAGATTGCCTGGCGACGCAACTCAGGGTTGCAACGATAAACATGCCCGCAAGCGTCGCGATAGTTTTCGGATGAAGCTCCATCTGCCCCCCAATTAAGTACGCACGACGATGAACACCACTTCAAATGGATGATGCAAGAAGAAAACTGCGGTTTGAGTAAAAGCAGCGTTTCAGAAGCCGATCTATTGGGATTTGCCGTTACTCTTCAAAGTAGGGAACGCTTTCCACGACCACGTCCGAGGTAATAGCCGCCTGTAATTGCGCTTCTACTTGCTGCTTAACCAATTGCTGCAATTGAACCTCCGCTGCCGGAGCCGCGTTCTCTTGCCCTGGTATTGCAAGGTTGTTGGATAACGTCGCAGTGTACTGCAATGTGTTGGCATTGCCACCTGCTGGTCCATCGACGACCGTCGCTACCCACGCAGTGTTTCCCAGATTTAGCGCAACATCTGATTTCTGCACATCACCTTCAAGATCGTTCAATACAGTAAGTCCCAGCTTCTGGGCGTCGTTCACGTTATTGGTGTACATGTCTATCTCACCACTCATCGCTAGAGCGGGTAAGACTCCATAATCTAACACCATTGGTGGCGTCGATTCATCGGCCACCATTCCTGCCTCAAAATTGCCTGGAGCCGAGAAATAGAGGTTGCTATCTGCGCGATACGCGGCAACTTCACCTGCAGGCTGAAATTGAGGTTGGACGATCTGCCGAGTCTCTATTAGCTCATCATCCTGAGAAGGCGCGGGTAAAAACGTGGGTTCCGAATAGGCCGCTGGTTCTACTATCGCGGTCTGTGCGTATGTTCGGTACGGAAATCTAACTGGAGCCGTGGAATACTCTTCAGCCGCGGAGATCGTTACGGGCGTTGGCGGCTCGGAACGAACAGCAGTCGTAGTAGTCTCGGAAGGGCTGCTGCTGCTATCGGCGGAACGAGATTGTTTGGCAATGCAACTGAGAGATGCGACAACGAACATAGCTGCAAGCGCCGCGATGGTTTTCGGATGAAGCTCCATGAATGCCCTCCCACGAAGAACGCCCGCCGACAAACGCCGCCATTCATATGGCGCAATTGCGTATTAGACGGGAGATCTCGTAAAAAGGTTGCGTGTTTAATGCACGTTTTGCTACAAAATGACGATGAAGGGAAAGATCCAATCTTTTGTCATTTGCTCGCATGCTCGCGGGGAGGGGAAACCAGCACGTCAGCCATATCGGACACATTCTCCCAGGCAATTCAACACATGGGCCATATTGGACAATATCGCACGACAGCCAGGCAATTCTTCACATGGTTGCTTCCGCGGCATTGTACGATGAAGAAGGTAGTTCCTCATTGCAAGGTGTAATCTGACATTAGTTTGGATTGCCCGCCATTATACGGCTTTAGCGAGGTTACAGATAATGAATGTCCGGTGCATCATTTCAACGTTAAGTGCTGCCTTTACCCTCTCTACGACGATGGCCATAGCAACGAAGGCGTTTGGCGACACTGTGTTCTATGTTGCGCCGCATGGCAACGACAATTGGAGCGGAAGGCTGCCGCGCCCCAACGCCGCAGGCACTGACGGTCCTTTGGCCAGTCTGGATGGTGCACGAAAAGCAACACGCATTCAGCTCGAGCGTAAAGTCGCACAATCTGGTCCTGTTCGGGTCGAATTTGCGGAAGGCGACTATCCGCTCGCGAAACCGGTAGTATTCGATGCTTTCGATTCGGGAACACTAAATAATCCAGTGATCTATTCCGCTGCCAGGGCTGCCCATCCCGTTTTCAATGGAGGCCGTAAGGTCGGCGGTTGGAAGCGCGAACCTAACGGAGTATGGACCGTGAAACTGCCGGCAGTCGCCTCGGGTAATTGGTACTTCGAACAGCTCTGGGTTAATGGCAGGCGTGCCGTCCGTGCACGTACCCCGAAGAAGTTCTACTCCTACATGGTCGGAAAGGCTGTTTACGGCATCGATCCCGATACCGGCAAGCCGGGGAATCTGGCGTCTCGCGCGTTCCGAGCGCGACCTGACGATGTTAGATGTCTGAACGGGCTTAATGGCCAGGAGCTGAAAGATGCCACCGTCGTGGTTCTACACTCATGGGAGATTTCGCGATTGAGGGTCGCCCGTTTTGAACCTGCAACGGCTACCGTTGTAACAACTGGCCCGGCCGCATGGAACTTTATGGAGTGGGGTCCCACGCAGCGCTACTACATTGAAAACGTGAAGTCGGCTCTCTCAGAGCCTGGAGAGTGGTATCTGGGCCGGGACGGAATTGTGAGCTACATTCCGCTGCCGGGGGAGGACATGCGCAAAGTGGATGTTGTCGCGCCCGTCACAGAGCAGTTCATTCGCCTGGAAGGGGCGCCTGATGCGCCGATATCAAACATCAAATTTGAAGGTCTAAATTTCGCATACGGTCAGCATATTCTCGAACCGACAGGGCACAGCGACGGTCAGGCTGCAGTGACCGTGCCAGCCGTTATCATGGCAGATTATGTAAAGGACGTCACGTTCGACCGCTGCGACATCTCGCATATAGGTACCTATGGCATCTGGTTTCGGAAGGGGTGCGAGCGTACAAAGGTCACTCATTCGCGGATCTATGATACTGGCGCAGGCGCGATCAAGATTGGTGAAGCAGCCAGCGCTGCTTCCCTGAAGGGTGTGGAGCGGACCGCCGAGATAACGGTGGATAACTGCATTCTGCAGTCTGGCGGCCATATCTTCCCGGGATGTGTTGGTCTATATATCGGGCAGAGCGGAAAGAACGTTATCACGCACAACGATATCGGCGATTACCGTTACACTGGTATCTCGGTGGGATGGGAGTGGGGATACGGCGAAACGCTAGCGAAAGGCAATACGATCTCCTTTAATCACATTCATAACCTCGGCCAGGGCGTGCTGAGCGATATGGGTGGCGTCTATACCCTCGGACCATCGGATGGTACGGTCGTGTCGAACAATATCGTCCACGATGTCTACTCCTACGATCATTACGGCCGGGGAGGGTGGGGGCTGTATAACGACGAAGGCACATCCCATATGCTGCTGGAGAACAATCTCGTATACAACACGAAGACGGGCGGATACCATCAGCACTACGGACGCGAAAATGTAGTCCGAAACAACATCTTTGCATTCAGCATGGACGGTCAGCTGCAGCGATCACGAGTAGAAGCATGGATTCCGTTCTACTTTGAAAACAACATCGTGTACTGGAACGACGGCGCGCTCTATGCGGGCACCTGGACCGACGTGAACATGCGGCTGCACGGAAACACCTACTGGCAGGCTTCAGGGAAACCGATCTCTTTTGCTGGCATGGACTTTTCGACGTGGCAAAGAGCGGGTCGCGACACAGGATCTGTGGCCGCCGATCCCCTCTTTGTAAATGCAGACAAATTCGATTTTAGGTTAAAGCATGGCTCGCCCGCAATTGCAGCAGGATTTAAGCCCTTCAATTATGCGAGAGCAGGGGTCTACGGCGAGTCGGAATGGGTGCGTCTTGCAAAGAAGGACAATTATCCCCCGGTTCAATTCGCTCCCGATCCACCACCTGCGCCTCCGCTAACGATACATCAGGATTTCGAGGGTGTGCCAGTCGGAGCGCCGTGTCCAGATGCACAGAACAACGTTGAGAATCGCGGCGACTCCATCTCCGTCACCGACGAGACGGCATTTAGCGGAAAGCACAGCCTCAAAGTGCAGGATGCCGCTGGGCTGTCCAATATCTTCGATCCACATCTCGTGTTTATTCCCTCGCACAAATCCGGCATCACATCGTTCCACTTTGCGCTGCGGGCCGAAACTGGCGTGAACATGTACCACGAATGGCGAGATTGGCGCACCTCACCGTACAAGGTAGGACCAAGCTTCTGGATTGCTGGCGGAAAGCTGCTTATAGGTGGAAAACCGATATGGGATGTTCCGGAAGGCGCGTGGGTCAAGTACACGGTTCGCTGTGGCGTCGGCACAGATTCGGACGGAACGTGGTCGCTAACAATCAAACCCGCTGGTGGCGAAGCAAAGCAGTTCAACGGCTTGCGCTGCGACAGCGGCAAGCTGGAAGCCTTAACCTGGGCTGGCTTCAGCTCCATGGCGAATGAAAGGACGGTGTTCTATCTGGACGATCTTGATCTGACGAATGGGAAGTAAGGAGGGGGTAGGTTTTAGGTATTCGGTTTTGGGTTTAAGGACGGAAATTGTGTCTACGGGCAGTCGCGCCGCGCCCGCGTTTATTGCGTGCGTGTGAAGATGGAGCGATGAAGGGCGCAGCGCTCGAATTCGTACCTGCCGGAAGCTAGCAGAAGGATTGCAGAGCGCACACTTCGAAACTTGTACCAACCGTTCTCGGAAATGGTGTGTGTCCAGAACCAGATTACCAATTTACCAAATTACGTAACTACCTTCTTAACCAAACGCAGCCCGCTCCTACCGATAATCGGTAGGAGCGGGCTGTCTGCACTCTGCAGCTAATTGCGAGGCAGCTTATTCGCCGCCGGGTCCGCCAGGTCCACCCTGCGGTGGTCCAAACTCACCCCCTCGGCCGCCCTGCGGTCCACCGAATCCACCGCCAGGGCCGCCAGGACCCATCCGGGGATGGCTCTTTACAAACTCCTCGATGGCCTTGTTCTGTGCATCGGTGAGCACGGCTTTCACCTTACCATGCACTCCTTCGCGAGACTTCTGCATCGCTTCTCTAACAGCCTCGAAATCACCAGTGGCACGCGCCTCATCCATTACTTTGCGGTCTGCAGCCCGTGCAGCCTCCGCGATTTCAGACACTTTCTCTCGTTGTGCCGCCGTCAGATTGACCTTATCTGCGATTTCGAGCGGAATGCCTGCGGGCTGATACGCATTAAACTGCTTCAGCACGTCTGGCAGATCTTTCTTCTGCTTGTCATTCAAAATCGCATCGATCGATTTGATCAGGGCCTGAGCCTGTGGGTTCATACCAGGCCCCCTGCCGGGACCACCCTGTCCGCCCGGACCGCCTTGCGGTGGGCCGAACTGCCCGCCGGGACCACCCTGTCCGTCCGGACCGCCTTGCGGTGGGCCGAACTGCCCGCCGGGACCACCCTGTCCGCCCGGACCGCCTTGCGGTGGACCAAACTGCCCGCCGGGACCACCCTGTCCGTCCGGACCGCCTTGCGGTGGGCCGAACTGCCCGCCGGGACCACCCTGTCCGCCCGGACCGCCTTGCGGTGG
>CAIXIX010000442.1 GCA_903919615.1 uncultured Chthonomonas sp. | reverse complement strand
AGGCAGGAGGTTGGGCAACTGGAAGGGCGCAGCGGCAAGAACCCTTCCCCGTTTGGCTGGACTGCAGATACAAGCAGTGAGCGCGCCAAGATTGAGTGGATAGTTACCGGAGGTTCTGGCGATAAGGTTCAGGTAGTGGCCAGACACGACCGTGCCGGGCATATTCGAGCTGAGATAACACTCCCCTAACCTGAGAGTGGTTGCGCAGAGTTAACAAAATAAATATGTGGGGGGTAAGGACAGCTTATCTGCCCTTTCGTCCCACATACCTGTTACGAACCCACCAATCTGCCATCAATCCGTTTATCAGCCCGACGATTACGCCAAAGAAGACGAGGCAGAGAGTCAGTTTCGGCACAAGTACAAGCATCAAGACTAAGAGCAATAGCACCAGAAAGAAATCTCCAGATTTCAGGCCATCAATAAGCAGGATGAACGCAAACGAGCTTATAGCTACAATTGCGCCATAGATAGCTGCCCCACCCCACGCAATGCCCTTATGTGATCGCCCCGTAACGACGAGCCAGAACCAAAGCAGCGCAAATCCGACGGACGCAACCGGGGCAATCTCGGCGACCATCATGTCGGATCCTTCCGATTGTATCCCGTGAAATTGAACGAGAGGCGCCTGCGAAGAAAAGTCGAATGCGTGAAAAAGCGTTCGCAGCACCAACGGAATTAACAGATAATTAATTAGCGCAACACCCGTAATCGCACCGAAGCTCGGGCGAAGCCGGCGCTTTAATCTCTCCATACTGGTCCCCCTTTTCTTCTATTCCCTTACGGTAAATGCAACTTTTGCTGCCTGAAGAATTGCATTGAGATCAGCTTCAGACATCGCAGAGGACAAGAATGCAGCTTCAAACTGGCTTGGTGGCCAGTAGATCCCCTGTTCTAGTAGGGAACGGAACCACACTCCAAAGGCAGCAGTATCGCTTGTCTTCGCATCCACATAGTTCTTGATGGCGCTCGCCTCAGTAAAGAATACCGTTAACATCGATCCAACCTGGTTTACGAGCACCGTGCGTCCAGTATCGGCCGCCGCCTGACGCAGCCCGTCCGCGAGCTCCGCGCCCGCTTTCTCAAGCGATCGGTAGAATTTAGTGCCAGCCTGTTTTATAACAGCTAGTGTTGCAAGGCCCGCAGTTACTGCAACAGGATTTCCGGAAAGCGTGCCTGCCTGGTAAACCGGTCCGACAGGCGCCACAGAATCCATTACGTCTGCTCTGCCGCCATAGGCGCCTAATGGTAGGCCTCCACCCACAATCTTGCCAAAGCAGCTAAGGTCGGGGGTGATGCCAAAGCGCTCTTGCGCGCCGCCATAAGCAAGGCGAAAGCCCGTCATCACCTCATCAAACACAAGCAGTGCGCCCGCATCACTTGTCAATTTGCGCAGGAGCTCGAGGTATCCATCAGCAGGCGGGACACACCCCATATTTCCAACGACCGGCTCGAGGATCACGCACGCGATTTGACAGCCATCGGCAGCGAAAAGTTCGGAGACGGCATCGAAATCGTTGTATGGCAAAGTGATCGTATCTGCGGTAAGCGAAGGAGGCACTCCAGCGCACTCTGGCAGACCCAGAGTTGCAACACCAGATCCTGCCTTAGCGAGCAAGAAGTCGGCATGTCCGTGATAGCAGCCTTCAAACTTAACGATCTTATTTCGTCCAGTAAAGCCTCTAGCAACACGAATCGCGCTCATGGTCGCCTCAGTGCCCGAGGAGACCAATCTCACCCGCTGCACAGAGGGAACTGCATCGGAGATCGCCTCGGCAAGCT
>CAIXIX010000441.1 GCA_903919615.1 uncultured Chthonomonas sp. | reverse complement strand
GATTGCATTTCTGGAGCCAATGGTTAGCTGAATATCAATTGTGGGCGTACTTGCAGTTACGGCCTGCGTTACCGCGTTGTAGGAGACGTTTGCGCCAAGCTTCTCAAGCACGCCACGTACGGGAACCATGGTTCTACCATTAATCTGCTGCGGACCAAGATCCTGAAACTGAACCGTTTCTCCGTCTATTGTTACTCGGATCTCCTGTGCGAGAACTTCAGGTGACCAGCACAATAATGAGAGACATAACGCGCCGCTTACACCAACCGCTCGCTTCCATTCGCAATACAATGATCCATATTTCAAATTGTGCATCCTTCAAGTTGTGACCAAGAGGATCTGGATGCACGAAAGGCGTGCGTGTACTCTGTCTGGTCACATCGTTACCGTCAATCAGCATTGGGACGGTCAGATGAAGGGCATTGTTCCTCAGGAGCCAACCATCACTTGTGGCCAGCGCAATATTGCACAAGCCATAGCGATGGTCGCCGCAATCGCGTCACGCCTGGTTGTTCTTAAGCGGCTTTCCATCTTTGCATTCAACATCTGCGGCTAGATTGGCAGACTTGGTGGCTGCACCGACAAAGTATTCGACGCCCGCATCAGAAAGCAGCGTGGTCAGGCTCACAATCGGTATAACAGGAAATGGCTGATTGATCAACCAGGAAATCAACACAGCCCGAGGCGACGTTTGTTGCCCGGCAGCAATCACCTTGATCCTCTGCACGATCGCTGCATTGTCCGGATGTTGCCACCGTTCAACCCAATCCGGCCTAAGACGTTTCCGCAGCACTTCATCTTCGAGAACCTGGTACCCGAGAGCCCAATCTTCAGCATGCGCGAAAACAACAAGATCTAGGTCACGTGCAGCTTGCCTTAAGGCTAGATCAAATGGCACATATCCGGGCCAGAGCGGGGATCGCGGTACCAGCGGACTTAACTCAGTGGTTATGATTGCGGCGACGCCTTTGCCAACCAGGCGCCTCGATATTTGGTCTGCTTCTCTCAAGCGCTCTGCTGTAAAGTTTCTTACTCCGAAAGCCCGCACCTTGCCCGCGGAAATCGCCCTGCAGATCGCCTCAATTGCCGGCTCCAACTTCTGATACGGGCGGTCGTCCAGATATACAAGGTCCAGGTGACCAGTACCAATAAGCCGCAAATCTAATTCAATGTCTTCATGGACAGCATCGGGCAGAAATCGGTCTATTTCGCTCTTTGTCGCTTCGTCCCATTCATCGTGGCAGATTTGATTGCAGAGAAAAAACGCATCGCGGTTCGTGCTCGCGTTCAGCCATTCGCCGGTAACTTGACGACTGTGGGTCTCGCCACCTTCTCCATGAAGGTGCATAGCATTGCCGCCCAGGGCATTGAAGAGTTCCAAACCTTTAAGATGGCTGTCAGGTTCAGCAGACGATGGATTCGCCATTATGGCGCCTAAGCTACAGCCTAACGATGGAGCAACAATTTGTGGGAGTTGCAGTGGTTTATGCATAGTTCGACTTCGTGGTGATACGGAATAGCGTATGGGGCTGGACTTGCATCAAGGATTGCTGCCGCTGCCGTGCCGGTTTTGTCAGGTTTGTTAGTTGTACTGGTTGTATCTGTGACGGCTACAACAAGGCAGTTAGCGTCACGTAATCTACAATCAGTGTGGTTTGCTCTTCAGCACTAGCCGCGCAAGCGCTGGCAGGCCAGGGAGATCACTAGTGAGGAGCCGCTTCATTGCAGGCCCAATCCTCCTATCTCGTTTGCCAATCAACGCGCCCGCAGCCTGATTACGCACCCATTCGTGCGATGCGGTCATTGCCGCAAGTATTGGGCGGACAATTTCTGGGTACTTTCTATCGTCGTATCGTCCCAGCAAGCCTAATGCCAATCGACGCGGCTCCATGTCCTCCTGATACGCATTTCTGATGAGTATCGGCAAAACGCGTGGATCCTCCCATGTGCCGAGTCGAAACAGAGCCCGCTGCCTTACATGGTCGCCACCGCTGTGGACCAACGCTAAGAGTCGCCCTGACACAGATCGATCGTTGATATAGAAGAAGGCGTCTGAGGCAGCCTCACGAAGGACCGAATTGTCGCCTATTGCTGCAGACAACACAGGATCCAGGTCAGATCCGCCCATTCGCGCGAGCGATTGAAGTGCCAACTCCGAAACAGTTCTGTTCTCAATCTTGATTAATTGAGCGAGGAGAGTGATAGACTCCGGATCGGACCACCTTCCGAGCGCTTGTATGGCACCGAAGCGGACTGTATCATTTGCACTGCCACAAAGCCTGCGCAGCGCGGGCGTAGCCCGTCTATCATCACATCGTACTAATGCTATTCCTGCGACTCGATTCACCTCTGAATCGGATGATATCAGAAGCTCCATAATTCTCTCAAATGCGGGAGAGCCGATCTCGCCGAGAGCGACAGCAGCAGATTCAGCCACGGATGCAGGTGAGATGCCCGGGGCTATGCCGGATCGATTTTCCGCAGCATGGTACATCAGTAATGAAAGCGGTTCAACAGCATTTACTTGAGGATGCTTAGCCAGCGCTTTCACGGCAAACATCTGAACCTGTCTGTCGGTGTCGGAGAGGGCTGGGACGAGTGCAGCCGCAGCCGCAGGATCGGTGCTCCAACCTAACCCTTCCGCGGCCGATACCCGAACGCGGTCGCTCTTGTCATGTTGAACTGCGTTGATCAATAGTGGAAGAGCTCGATTATCTCTGATACGACTTAGAATCTCGATGACCAACGCTCGCTTCCCTTCTTCGCGGCAATCTGCAAGCGGAAGTACGGCTGAAACCGCAAGGGGACCAATCTTTACGAGGTGCGCAGCGGCATCGTCTGCTGGAGAACCAGTTCCCCAGCGTGGTGGTGGCTCGCACCCGGACATCCGATGGTAAAGTCCAGGACCGAGCTTTGCGACCAAGGCGCCGATCTGCTCGGGCGTTGCCTGTTCAAGTGGCTGGGCACGTAAAAAACTATCTTCAGGTCCACCTAATCCGCCGCCCACACCAGGGCCAGGCTGACTGTGCGCTCCCATCGTCAAACATATTACAGCCAGTACGGCGAACGGTTCTCGTTTGATCCTCATCGACTTACCCCCGGTTTGTTCGACGCGGCACAATGGGTAGCAGTTACATTTCGGGACAGTTTGAACCCTCAATTTGACCAAAACTGAGCCTAGGTCTGTTGTAACTTGCCTAATGAGGCACTGTCACAGTCTCCTCTTCATGTTTCAGGAAGGAAGCGCGAGGATCTCTCTTCCAATGATAACAGGTTCCGTAAGCTGAGCGATCTGGAGGGAAGTATGAAAACGAACGTGGCAGCGTTCCTGTTTGTGGTGATGGGGATGCTGGCTGCAGTTCCGAGCACCACTCAGACCGTGTTTCATGTGGCTGTCACTGGCAATGATTCGAACCCCGGAACGGCAAGAAAGCCGTTTGCCAGCCTGGAAAGAGCTCGTACCGCCATCCGCGCAACGCATGGCAGACCTCACAGGATGGTCCTCATCCATCCTGGTGCATACGAATTAAAGGGGAGTCTCGAGCTAGATGAACGCGACTCTGGTACGGCAGTCGATCCGATAGTGTGGAAAGCTGCTCCACATGCGATCGTTAGAATTACCGGCGGACGAACCTTGCCTCTATCGGAATTCCACGCAGTAACTTCGGATCCCGCTACCGCACGACTGGACCGCCTGGCAGTTCCGCACGTACTGGCCGTGGATCTAATTGCGGCAGGAATTCCGGCCAGCGCCCCATTCCCGGCTGCATACCATGGCGCGCCACCAGGTCCTGAACTATTCTTTAACGACAGGCGAATGAAGATTGCGCGGTGGCCGAATCGAGGCTGGTCAACGATTGACCACATCGTTGAACAGGGGTCGGTGCCAAGAGATGGCGATAGCTCAAACCATCCGGGCATCTTTGCCTTTTCAGGCGATCGACCTCTGCGCTGGAAAGCGAGCGAAGGAGTCTGGCTACAGGGTTACTGGTGTTTTGACTGGTACGATCAGGTAATTCAGGTAGGCGCGATAAATCGCGCAGATCGCACCATAACACTCGCACAGCCTCATGTTTACGGTTTAAGAAAGGGCAACCCATCTCCGCGACGGTGGCGGGCGCTAAACCTGTTGGAGGAGTTGGATGAGCCTGGCGAGTTCTACATTGATCGAATTACGAACCGTCTTTACTTCTGGCCGCCTAAAGATACTATAGCAACCGATGCAAGGCTGACGCTGTCAACCCTCAACAGTCCGATTATAGTATTAAAAGGAGCAACAGGCGTATCTATCGAGGGAATTACAGTCGAATGTGGACTGGATAATGGTGTAGAGATCACAGGTGGTTCAAACTGCACTCTCAACCGATGTATAGTGCGCAATATCCGACTGCTCGGAGTTCGAATTTCTGGCGGCGAACACCACCGGGTGTTGAACTGTGACCTTCACGATACCGGAACAGGCGCTCTCATCTTGGAGGGTGGGGACCGCCGTACTCTTATGCCGGCGCATCACGAGGCGGTAAACAACCACATCTGGAACTTCTCAATCCATCAGCAGACGTCTGCTTACGGATTGATTCTTGCCGGAGTAGGCAACCGGGCTTCAAACAACCTAATCCACGATGCGCCACACCAGGCCGTGTTCATTTCGGGTAACGATCATGTTTTCGAGTATAACGAAGTACACCATGTGTGCACGGAGACGGATGATTGCGGTGCATTATATAAAGGAAGAAACCCCTCTTGTAGAGGAAATCTAATTCAGTACAACTACTTCCACGAAATCGGCAGCCCTATGGGGCACGGCAACGCCGCGATCTATTTTGATGACGGTGATGGTGGGGATTATGTGATTTGTAACGTCTTCTTTCGATGCGGGGATCCGGGTAACGGACCCTTTGGAACCGTATTTTCTCATGGGGGCCACGGGATCACAGCCACAAACAACCTGTTTGTAGAGTGCAAACGCGCCTTTGGTTCGGCACCCTGGAACGATGCGCGCTGGCTCGCAGCCTTGAACGGCGGTGAGGACTGCTTTTTCCCGGACAAGCTGCTCAAAGAGGTAGACATAACGCAGCCGCCATACTCCATCCACTATCCGGAATTGGCGGGCTACATGCATCCAATTCCGGGTGTACCAAGGATAAGCGTCGCGGATTTGAACCTGTTGATTGGCTGCGATCAAGTGAGCAATGGCAACTGGAAGTGCAGCGGAACGCTCAATCTGAACGGGTCCGATGACACCGGGTTGGTCAACCGCGTAGGCGGCAGCTTCCGCCTTCGCAGGAATGCGCCGGTCTACGCTTGGCTGAAAGGCTTCAAACCGATACCGTTTGAAAAGATCGGGCTGTTAGATAAACGCTCCGGGCATTCAAGCCGCGTGCAAGTAGCAATTAAACGTTGAGCTTGAATCGCGCATTAATGTCGCAACGTTACCAACTATCTCTGAGCACTGAGGAGAATGCTGCTACGGTGGTGTAACGTAGGGCATGAATAACAAAGTTGGAACCATAACCGAGATACAGCGCTTTTGCCTTCACGATGGTCCAGGAATTAGGACCACAGTGTTTCTTAAAGGGTGCAATATGCGCTGCGTCTGGTGCCATAACCCCGAAACACTTCGGCCAACTTTCGATATTCTGGTTCAACCTACAAAATGTATTCGGTGTGGCGCCTGTGTGGAAGAGTGCACCCATGGAGCCCGCAAAATCGATGAACACACTGGCGATATAGCCTACAGGACAGACTATTGTGTTTCCTGCGGTGCTTGCGCTGAATCCTGTTATTCGTCCGCCATCGTACGTGTTGGGCGTAATTTGAGTGTTTCAGAAGTTCTATTAGAGGTTGCGGAAGATAGGGCGTATTATGACAGATCGGGAGGTGGTGTCACCATTTCTGGAGGCGAACCTACCTGTCAGCTTGAGTTTACTGTAGCTTTGCTGCGTGCGTGCCGTGGGCACGGTTTGCACGCAGCGCTAGAAACAAATCTGTATGCACCTTGGGATCGAGTTGAGATCGCGCTGCGCGAGGCCGACCTTGTGATGTTTGATATTAAGTTGATGAGTCAGGTTCGGCACCGCGAAGCTACGGGTGTTTCGAATACACGTATTCTGCACAACGCCACGCGCCTCTCCCAACTTGGAACCCCGCTGATTGTTCGCACCCCGGTAGTGCCAGGATACAACGATACACCGTTGGAAATCGGAAAGATCGCTCGATACATCTCCCGATTCCCCTCGCTGCTATATTATGAGCTGCTTCCTTTCCATCCGCTTGGGACTTCAAAATATGAAAGCCTTGGGATGCCCTACCTGATGGGCGGTGTACATGAGCCGTCCCCGGACTCGATGCGAGCGCTTGCGGATTCAGCACGAGAGGCCGGAATCGCAGTCAAGATCGCAGGGCTGATAGATGGTCAAGTGCAAGCCTCTGGAGATGACAATGACAACGGCAACGCTTTCGCAGCCCCTTTCTTACTCGGACAGACTTGAGCGCCTTAAGCAGACGAAACTACGCCAAACTCGGCAGAAGCGCGATAGAAACGGTTACATGGATCGCGATGATCATGGCACCGCTCCGCTTCCCGATGGCTTCTCATGGTCGCCGATCGCCAATCATTCGAATGGATCATTCTACCGTTCAAAGGGCTGGGCTGCGAATTTCAAATCTCTGATGGAGGTACATCCGGTCTACGTCGATGCGAATGACGCGCTGGCAGGACGATGGATGGTTTACCTCTCAAGCTATCGGCGTTGTGGCTGGTTTCCAGATGCGGATTTTTCGCACCTCAAGCCAGAACAGGAGCTTTACGGGATACTATCCGGCATCGGCGCCCAGCAGCACTTCGGGCCAGATTATCGTATTGGTCTGGCGCTAGGATGGGGTGGGCTTCTCGCCAAAGTTCGCCGCTGCCATCAGGATCACGGGTTGGATAAGAGTGAGTTCTACGAGGCGGAACAGGACGTTATCGTTGGGGTGCAAGATTGGATTCGCCGAACAGTTGCGGCTATAAATGAGGCGGAGAGCGTTGAGACGGATCCGACACTGAAGGCCAATCTGCACGAGATGGCAGCGGTCAACGAGTGGCTGGTTGATGGTCCACCGCGAACCCTTCGAGAAGCTTGCCAGTGGCTGGCATGGTACTGTATGGTATCGCGCATTTATAATGGCGACGGCGCAGGAGGGCAGCTTGATGAACTGCTGCGACCCTATTATGAGCGAGATATTGCTGCAGGCAGAATCGACGATGAAGAGGCGATCTTCACTCTGGCCTGTCTGCTGCTGAACGATCCGCATTACCATCAGATTGGCGGCCCCGGTGCTGATGGTCGTGACATGACCAGCCTCATCTCGTTTCTAATCGTGGAGGCCGGACGTCGTCTCGGCATCCCGTGCAACCTAACCATTCGCGTGCACGATGGGCTCGATCCAGATCTGTTCAATCTGGGAGTACGAACTCTGCTCGAAGATAAGAAGGGCTGGCCGCGTTTCTCCGGTGAAAAGGGATTGACCGAAGGGTTCATGCGCAACGGGTATTCGGAAGCTCTTGCGCGTGAACGTATTGCGGTTGGGTGCCACTGGATGGCAATTCCCGGGCGTGAATACACCGTAAACGACTGTGTTAAGATCAATGCCGCGAAGGTATTCGAAGTTGCCTTCAAAGAGATGATGCGAGAATCCGAGACTGTAGTGCCATCTGTATCTCGACTGTGGAGCTTGTTTGCAGAACATCTGCGCCGCGCAGTGCTCTGCACAGCAAAAGGACTGGACTTCCATCTCGCGCATCAGAAGGACAATGCTCCGGAGTTGCTGATCAATCTGCTTTGCGATGGCCCAATCGAAAGAGGATTGGATGCCTCTGCGGGTGGTGTGGACATGTACAACTTGTGTGTGGATGGTTCCGCACTTGCGACAGTTGCTGATTCGTTTGCTGCGCTTGAACAGCGGATCGAGAGAGAGCGCAAATTGTCCTGGGCCGAAGTCGCACGCCACTTGAGCGAAGATTACAGGGGCGAAGGCGGTGAGCGAGTGCGACTGATGTTGCGGAGCGGCGAACGATACGGGCAGGGGACCTCGCTTGGCGACGACTGTGCTATACGTATTTCTGAGTTGTTTACTGGCCTGATTCGTGCTAATCTCACACCGGAAGGCCGGCTGATGATCCCTGGATGGTTCTCATGGTCGAGCACTATTCCCATGGGACGCGTTGTTGGCGCGACACCGAACGGAAGGCATGCAGGTGCGCCAATCTCACACGGAGCGAACCCCGATCCGGGCTTCCGAAAGGATGCTGCGCCAACAGCGATGGCTCATGCGATAGCGGCGATCCAGCCTGGGTATGGAAACACTGCGCCAATGCAGCTTGAACTCGATCCAGGTCTGGCACGTGATCGCGGTGCCGTGGATGCCCTGGGTTGTCTCATCAAGACGCACTTCGATGAGGGCGGAACGCTGATAAATGTGAATATATTGGATGCAGACCAGCTTCGTGCGGCGCATAAAGATCCCGATGCGTTTCCGGACCTCGTGGTGAGAGTTACGGGTTTTACTGCCTACTTCGCAAGTCTCTCGCCAGAATTCAGGCAGCTTGTTGTGGACCGCCTTATCGAAGCTTAGCCAGTTTAACAGTATTTAACACGATCTGGAGTCGAACATGAGGTTTCCGACTGAACTATGCATATTGCTTGGTATCGTTGTGTGTTTGCCTGCTGGCGCGTCGACCTTCTACGTCGATGGGCTTAATTCTGCTTCGGCCGACACCGGTCCAGGGACCGCAGTCAGGCCCTGGAAGACCATTTCCCGTGCGGCATCCGCGAAGGAGCTTCGTCCGGGCGATACCGTGCTGGTGCGATCTGGTGTCTATCGCGAGACTGTAAGTATCTCGGTCTCTGGCGGCCCGGGCAAGCCAATTGTGTTTGCTCCCGCGCCGGGTCATCGGGTAGTTATAAAGGGTTCTGAAATTGTCAAAGGGCAATGGAGCCGTCTTACACCGGCGGATGTGCCTGTCGAGCCGTTTCCGTTCGCTTTTCGCCGCGGTTGGAAGACTAAGCTGGGAGACGAGTATTTCACCGATGCGCGGTTCCCGGGTGGTTATGATGACAAATCACGTCGATGGGTATCTCAGGTCTTTCTAGATGACGAACAGCCGTTGCAGATGATCGGACTGGATGGCGTTTACAAGGCAGATGAGTTTGTGCGGATGGTTACGTTCGGGCATGGACTTGCGGATATGGTTGCACAGTCATTCTATTATGATGCGCCAACTCAGACGCTCTATCTGAACATCGGCGGCGACCCGGAGTGGTTCTCAATTGAGGTTGGCGTTCGCGGCTTTGCGCTAACTGCCGATAAAGTGCACGACGTAATAATTCGCGGGTTCGAGATGCGGCACAACCGGCAGCCAGGGGGACAGTGGCCGATGGTCTCCATTGGAAATTGCGAGCGCGTGATTGTAGAAGATTGTCAGATTCGCTGGGCTGATTTCTCAGGTTTTGGGATGGGGCAGTGCAAGGACTGCGTGGTGCGCCGCTGCGGATTCACTAATAACGGTTGTGTCGGTGTAGGAATGGGACAGACGCAGGACTGTATCGTCGAAGACTGCTCGTTTCTTTATAACAACTACCGAAAGATTAATGGCGACTGGGGTGTCGCAGCAGGGATGAAGAACATTCCTGGAAACAAGCGTACGACAATTCGACGATGCGTGGCAGCATACAACACTGAGGCCGAAGGCATCTGGTTTGATACAGACAATGAGGATATTCGTATTCTGGATAATATCTGCCACGACAACGGCGACTGCGGCATCTTCTTCGAGATCAACAAGGGTGGGGGCATCATTGCCGGCAATCTAGTATTCGCGAATAAAGGACGTGGCATCTATATCTCCGGATCGCAGAAGACGTGGGTCGTTAACAATACACTTGTTGATAATTCAACGGGCATCGTTGCTATGACCCGTGCGAAGGACGAACCACCAAAGGATGTTCACATCCTTAACAACCTGCTGATACGCAACTATATCACCAGCGATACCATTACTCGCGGCTCCGACATCACGTTGGAGCAATCTCCCGATCCCGCATTGCGAACGGAGCTGAATAGCTTCTCAGATAACAATATCTTTGCCAATAACGCGTGGACTCCCTCTATCCGCCATAACTGGAACGACAATAATACGCTCGCTGTGTGGCAGAAGACCTATGCACAGGACCTTAATTCCATCGCTACTAAGGTTCCATTCCAGCGAAATGCTGTAGGACTGACGGTCCACACGGAGAAGCTGCCAAGGATCGCGAAGCCGCTGCCAGCGTCAGTTCTGTCTGTCTGGAAACCCACCGACCCGGCACGCGTGGGAGCCAATCGGAATACGTGGCCGTAAGTATAACATTCTCTCTGCACGACGCTGACTTGGACAGGAGACATAGGCCACCCGTCATTTCGAAATGAGCCGCAGGCCACCCGTCACTTGCGAACGGTAATCCTCACATTATCGATAAAGCAACTTGCCGCCACTGTGGCCGTACTGCTGAAACCGAGCCAGTGTACAGCGTTAAAGCTAGCGCCCGGGATTGGCAGGTGGTCGAAAAGCCGTGCCTGCTCCCCTCTGGGTTGAATCGAAACGCTCCACTCTTTCGGTTCGCTTGCTCCAACTCTTGCCTGGATGATAACGTGCACCCACACGCCTACCCGAACGGTGGTTAGCTCTCTCGCGCCGGTTCCCATGTGTCCATCACCATCCATCACGAGGCTTGGACCGATGCATTGTGGGTAGCCGGTGCTGTCCCGCCATTCGGTGAAGATAAGGCATTTCGGCTGCAGCAGAATATCGAAGCTCTCCGTCACAGTTCCTGCTGTGAAGTGCGGCTCATAGTAGAAGTGCGGGTCCCAGGCGTTTGTGAGACCGGGGGCATCGGTCACCTTAAGGCTGTGCTTGCCCGATGCCGCCCGCTCATCGGTTACACGGATGGACGCACTTTTCTCTTCCCCGATTACGTGCGCTAGTTCCGGTGCCGCGCCGACCGGCGTGCTCTCAAAGTCATCTTCAACTTGAACCGGGCCCGGTGGGACCGGTGGTTTCGGCAGCACAGTAGGCGGATAATGCGCTGCTCGGCCTTCCGCAACCCAGGCAGGTGAGCCGTACAGCCCGACGAAGCGCAGATCGATTGCCTGGAAGCCAAGTTTGAACGCTGGCGAGCCCGGTTTGAGGCGGTAATCCCCATTCTTGGCATCGACAAAGAGAGGATTCGCCAGAATCGAGTCTCGATCCAGGCCCAGATTCTGCCAGTCCGTAAAGTTTCTGCGCAGGAAAGTTGCGCCTTTCGGAATCTGGTACAGGTTACGGTTCCAAGATTTGAAGCGATCGTTGGCGGCAAGTCGGGCCAGCAGCGACGGTTCCGACAGCCCCACTATCAGCTCTCCCTGCGTCATCGAGATGATGTTGTGCTCGAATGTGTTGGCCTCTTCAGCCCAGAACGGCCACAGCATGTAGCGCGCTGTGGCGGCGAATATATTGTTTCGGATGACATTCTCATGGCCGCCGTTGCTGCACATCAAATCTCCGGTGAGTGTGTTGTACACAACGTTGTTCTCTACAAGATAACCGCTTGTCGTGGCGTCCAGATAGATGCCCCAGCCGAACGGCGGCTCGTTGTATGCGAAGATATCGTGCAGAAGATTGTTTCGAATGATACTGCCGTGCGATGCGCCGAGCGTGTAGATGGCGCCGGAGTCACTCATTTGGCCGCGAACGACGTGATGAATATGGTTGAACTCGATGATATTGTCGTGGCATCGGTTAGGCTCATCTCCCCAATTCCAGCCGATCGACATGCCGGAGTAGTTCAGATCGTGAATCTCGTTGTGGGATACCAGGTTGTGGCTGCTCTGGGCAATCCACACCCCAACGCCTGCGGGATATACGTGGCCGCCGTCATAAATATGGCAGTTATCGATCACACAGTTGCGAGACTCGGCGATATCTTCCACTGCTTCCGTCGCTTCACCGATACGCACTCCGCCCACACCCAGATCATGAAGCCTGCACCGGATTGTACTGCTATTGCAGCATCCGCGTCGCCACCAGAGACCGTAATCGCCAACATGGGCAATCTCACAATCTACAAAGCCACAGTCCAGAGCCCAGTCCGCCATCACAGCGGCCGGGCAACTAAATGCCGCCTGGGTATCGCTATGCCCCTGCGGCTCGAAAACCCAATCCTCGTGCTGAAACGAGAGCCCTTTAATCGTCACTCCTCTGACATATTTCGGCTTTGATCCTGCCTGGCTCGGTTGGCCCTCCAGAGTGACGAGCCGCGTCAGCACGGGTGCGGTTACCTGGACATGCCGCATATCTTCACCGAGCTTGGGATAGTATAGCAACTCCCCTGCTTTACGATCCAGATACCACTCTCCCGGTTTATTGAGGCCCTCCCGAATATTCTCAACATAGTATCGCTGGCTTCGTTCCCAATCCTGAAACGGCCAGTTGGAAGGCCCGGTGAAAGTCACGAGATGCTGACTTGTGTCGATCGAGGCGACACGTAATCGGCTCGTCTCCCAGGAGTGGTAGATCACAACTTGAGCATCCGCGATGTCCGGCCACTCTTTCAATTCGCCTGGCGCGTAGTAGAAGGAAGTCCTTTCCGCAGGAAGTGTATTCGCCTGAGGATTAGCAACCGAAACGCCCTTGTGCACTACATGGAACCAGCCCTCAGTTCTGGCGCGGGTGCGGCGATCTCCGTTGACGAAGAGTTGCTGGAAGTACCAATTGCCCTGCGCGGACGCAGGGATTTTTGCAGACCACAGCTTCCCCGGACCTGGTTTCCAACCGGAGATTGGAAGTCCGCCGCTGAATACCGGGTGGGCGCCTGGTTCGGCCAGGTATTGTGTGTTGGAATCCTGAGGCTGAAGTGTCAGTGGCTCACGCATGCGGTACAGGCCCGGACCGATGATTACACGCGCCGGAGCGGCCACTCCCGCCTGACGTATGGCGCGAATTCGATTGCGTGCGGCCATTAGTGATGCAAGCGGACCATCTTTGCGGTCGGCCGAAGGCGCATCAATTCGCCCGCTCCAGACATCGTTCACTTGCAAAGTTACATACAGCGTGATACCGGCTTCGGCGTGAGAGGGCCGCTCACTAGCGGCCAAGATCAACAGGACAATTACAATCAAGAGATTGCGTTTCATCAATAACTCCAAAGTATCCAGTGCAGTTACGTTTCGCTTGTTGAGAGATATGTCCTGCAGGCTTGTAAAGTAGTTGTGAATCCCCGACATTTTAATTTTGCCGCAGTGTTGAATCTGGTTGCGACTTGCTGGATTAGTGATTCGTTCGTTGCAGCGCAGAATACAAAGTTCAAGACTCCCGGGCCGCCCATCGCTTTTGACGACAGTGACTTCGTGTAAGCTATCCATTCACTTCTTCTCATACTGAGAAGAAGCTGTGGCTCGTCGCCGACCGCATTATTTACGTCCCTTTGCGTTTTTCGTGGCTAAAGATGCATTTTCTGGCGGCTTTGCGGCTAGTAATAAACACACGATCAGATGTACGTCTATTTGTCACGATGACATTGCTTCCGGAGGTGCCACAGTTGTCCCCTCCAGTGGTCTCAACCGCGCGACGAAGGAGGGACTCAAGCGGAAGGAGGAACTTGCGAGCAAATGAGGCCCTACTCGCTTTTCCCCTCGTTCCTCGGGCGCGAGCAGTGTACCTGGGGTAGGGCTACGCATGACTCATATCTCTGGAGACCACTTGCAGGCACAAAGCGATGCGGAATTGATCTTATCCCCCTCCCCGACCCCTCCCACATTT
>CAIXIX010000440.1 GCA_903919615.1 uncultured Chthonomonas sp. | reverse complement strand
TGGATGGACTTAATTCAGTTTTTGAAGGCACGCCCGTCCAACCATCCTTCGAGCCAGCATAACTTGTAGTATTGCCTTTCACACCCCCTGAGTAGTAACCATATAAGCCGTATAGGACCTATTATTCGTGTGTCTGGGGGCGTTCGCTATAGGGCATATTGGGCGTATAAGGCGTATTCACCTCACCCCCAGAACTTCCTATCCAGACTCCGGTACTGTATCGCCTCTGCGACATGCGCTACCTGAATATCCTTCACGCCCTCCAGATCAGCGATGGTTCGGCTTACCTTTAATAGGCGGTCGTAGGCTCTTGCTGAGAGCCCGAGCTGTTGGATGGCGGCACGGAGCAGGTTCTTCACCTCGTCGCTTGGCTTGCAATAGGCTCGTATCTCTTTCGGACCCATCTGGGCATTGCAGTAGAGTGGGCGGCTTTTCTTGAGGCGCAGTATCGCTTCGCCGGCGACATCGGCCGGGTTAGGGGGCTGGTCGGGGTCGGTAGGTGGGTCGGGATCGACCGGAGGGTTCTTGAACCGCTCGGCCTGTGCGTTGCGAGCGCGCTTCACGCGGCTGCGAATGTCGCGCGAACTTTCGCCGGGGCGCACCTGCAGCAACTCCTCTTCCGAGAGGCGAGGCACCTCAATCTGGATGTCGATCCTATCCAGCAGCGGGCCGGAGATTCTCTTCTGGTACTTCTGCACCTGAACCTGGGAACAGGTGCACTCTCGAAAGATATCGCCGTAGTAGCCGCAGGGGCATGGGTTCATCGCAGCTATAAGGCAGAAATCTGCCGGGTAAGTATAAGATGCCTGAACTCGCGACACGCTGACCACGCCATCCTCTAGCGGCTGTCGCAGGACTTCCAGGGCATCTCGGTTGAACTCAGGTAGCTCGTCGAGAAAGAGCACTCCGTGGTGGCTGAGGCTCACTTCGCCTGGCTTCGGCACCGTTCCGCCACCGACAAGCGCGGCGGTCGAGACCGTGTGATGCGGCGATCGAAATGGCCTTGTGGTGATTAGCCCCGCATCTGCCGACAGCAGCCCGGCGACGCTATAAAGCTTCGTAGCCTCAAGCGCTTCTTCGGTGGTCATGGGCGGCAAGATCGATGGCAATCGGCGCGCCATCATGGTTTTGCCGCTGCCGGGAGGGCCGATCAGAATCATGTTGTGGCCGCCGGCAGCGGCGACCTCGAGCGCGCGTTTTACGGCCGCATGTCCTTTGACGTCGGAAAAATCGTGAAGAAACGGGGCGTTTTCGACATCCAGGATTGAGGTGGAGCGAGGATGCGGCTCCATCAGTTCCGGCATCTCGAGCCCACGGACAATTTCCCCAAGTGAGGTTACACCGTAGACATCGATATCCGAGACGATGGCGGCCTCGCGTACGTTAGCGGCCGGAACAAATAGCCGCTTGATGCCGCGGTCCCTGGCGCCAATCGCGGCCGGCAGCACGCCTGTAATTGGCCGGACCAGGCCATCGAGCGACATCTCACCCAGAAAAACCGCACCTTCAAGGTTCTCACCAGACATCTGCCCGGATGCGACTAGCAGCCCGAGCGCGATCGGCAGGTCGAAAGCAGGTCCTGCTTTTCGCACATCTGCAGGCGCCAGGTTAACCGTGATGCGCTTGTCGTAAGGAAAGAGAAAGCCAGAATTCTTGATGGAGGTGCGAACCCGCTCGCGACTCTCGTTCACGGCCGCATCCGGCAGCCCTACTATGGTCGTGCCCGGAATTCCCGAGCTGATATCGATTTCAACACGAACTTCATATGCGTCAATGCCAAGCACCGCACTTGATTGAATTCTGGCAAGCATCCTTAACTCCTCGCCCAATACCGACTAACTGGTACGTATGTCTGCTGTTTCTGCGAGGCAAATCAAATATCCTGCAAAGATTTTAGCAACAGTAGGGTTGGAGTGCCTCTTCACCCAGCCGTTCAACAACCGACCAATCGATGTCGCAATCCGCATGCTCCAAAATTTGGAGTGCTTGCTGGTCGATACCAGCATCGTCGCCAAATGCAGCATGATACGCCTGCGCGAAGCGAAGATACCATAGATAGCGGTTGTAAACGCGGTCTTCCGGAGTTAGGTCTGCCCCAATCTGGAGTTGCGTTAGCGCGAGGTAGGCCCGTAGTGGTGGCCCGCAGGCATCATCGGTCAACAGGTCGGCAGGTATCTCCGAACCTGTATATTTGAGGTCCATGACGTATCGCAAAACGCGATAGGCATCGAGTATGTGCATTGTGCCTCCGGCGAGTGCTTGTGTATGCCGATTATGTGCCATCGCTTCCGGTAACACTGATGGTAGTTTCATGCGCCGAGTGGCGCCCAGATTCCAACTCGCCCGGCGACGCATTCAGGTATTTCCAGTCGAGGCCAGGTTCCACATAGCGTCCACCATTAACAGTCCGCCCAGATGCCTTTGAATGAAAAATCACGTGTGCTGACGCCCGTATCTCTCCGAACGCCAGGGCAGCACGCGTCTCACCCGAGTTTCCCTCGGTAAAGACGGTCACTTTGCCGCCAGTGGCCCTCGAAGGATTGGAAATCAGGTCGTGTGCACAAACAGACGATAAGGCCGGAAAATTGCCATCGACATGTACCGAGAGGCGGCTATTGGTCCATTTGATCTTTACATGGCCGTAAAACACGGAACTCTTACCCGATCCGGTGGGAGCTGCGAGCGCTATATTTGCCTGTCGCATTCCTGCGTGATAATTGGGATCGGCGGCAAGTGTGGTGCAGAGTTTAAAGTTCCCCGCAGAAATCTCGATGGGCGTAGAAGGCTCGACTGTTATGTCGCGGTCGAGATGCACAGCAGCGTCTATACGAACTGCACCACCTTCGCTGGAAACATGTTCGGTAAGTGAGCCGTTCATCTTGTCAACGACTGTTTGCTGGTCACGGACGTGTAGAGTCTCGGAGAACTGAATCGTGAGCGGCAGTGTCGTATTGTCCGCTGCGCGGGCTGCCTGTGCGGCCCAGCTGAATGTTGTTAGTACCAGGGCTGCGCGGACCGCGCAGCGGTAAGTGGAATTCAATTAAGCGCCTCCTTACACTAGTTCTCAAACGCGGGCAACCCGTCAATGCCAACTGCGTTTTTGCTTACCCGATACTCTGCGAGTCCCTGTTCCCCTTTAGCAGTCGCCCATTTATCCAGAGTATCGCGGTCCGCCTCGAACTCGTATTTTGGTATCGAATACCCGCACGAAGTTGAGACCCGTGAAACGTTTATGAGGACGATGGCACGCGTGCCGGTGTTGTGCGGAAATCTTTCAGCAAGCGAATCGTAACGCACATCAGAACGTGTAATTACCTCGCCGTGCCCATGCAGGCGAACGATGTTTGGCTTGCCATTAAACGCGCAGAACATGATCACGATGCGGCCGTTTTCGCGCAGATGCGCTGCTGTCTCCACGCCGCTTCCGGTGTAGTCCTGATAGGCGACCTCCATCGGGCCGAGAATTCGAAATGAGTCGCCGCCCTTAGGTGAACAGTTGACGTGCCCGTTAGCGGAGATTGGCGCGGTTGCCACAAAGAAGATGTGTTGTTGCCCGATCCATGCCGCAAGCTCATCATCGATACATTCCAAAACCTTGCCCATATCTGCTTCTTAACCTCTTCTTGAACTGCCCTTGTCAGAGCTGACGGCGTGACCACTGGCGAATCACAGAGATTTCCGCCATCGATCAATAATACGCGATTAAACTAGTGTAGCAAAGTTAGTTCGCCGAAGTAATATACAGTGCGCCCTGGTACTCAAAACTAACGTGCTTACCGTCGGGCGTCCATTTTGGAGAGATAAGATCCGGTCTGTTAAAGTAGAGGTCGCTTATCTCGTACTCTACAATGGTGTGCATGTTGTTGCCCGCGAGGTCGCTAACCATCCAACGAGCCAGATACCGCGGATGCTGTCTCAATGCCTTCGGAAGGCTTTGCGATAGCTGCGTGAAAAGAGGCATTTTGTTTGACTGGACAATCCAGAGAAGTTGATCGTGTCGAGGAGATACTTCGCAATAGAAACTTGCGGCATCTGAAGGAACAGGAATCGCCCATGTTTTACCTGGCTGGTCAGGATGGTTGAGATTGAACTCGACAAACGAACGCACGTGTGACAGCTTGCTGCCCAGTTTAACTGCATCGCCAGGTTTAACGACACCGCTGAAGTAGCTATCACCCAGTGCAACAATACGCCCAGAAGGCTCAATGAATAGCGGCCACACGTTGCCTACCATTACTCCTGGATTCTTCAAACCGGTGATTCGGATATCTCGAGGTTTTCGGTTACCGAATGTCGACAAGGAAACTACCAATTCCTTATCAAACTCTGCTGCGCATTCGGCTTTTTCGCCTGCAAAGTACGTGCCTAAAAGCCACCCTGGAACAGGTCCGCTTCGCTTTCCATCCTCAATCGAAATGAGTTCGGAAGTCAGTCGACTTTTCCTGGGCGCGCCGCGGCGCATATAAAGGACGCGCAAGCTATCCCTCTCCGTTGACAAAGTTATACCCATAGGGTCGGAGATTTTGGGGAGGGGCATCTGTAAAGAGTTGGTCGTCTCACCGGAAGGCACAACTTGCTTCCGAAGCAGCGTGACGGTTTTGTCGGCATTCTTGCGATAGAGCATCACTTCTGTGTCCGTCAGCCAATCGTAGTTCTGAATATCTCCGTTGTGCCGCTCGGGTCCTACCCAGTTCTCTTTAGACACAAGCTTAACTGACGAATTCAGCAATCCAAGGCGAGGTCTAGTGAACCAGGTCACGATTGCGGCTAACCAGATGACGCAACCTACGGCGAGCACCGATCTAGAAGGATTGAAGAACCGACAGGATACAGGTCCCGGCGTTTCCTGAGCCCGACGCAGGAATCTGTTCTTACGATTTCGTGCTTCTGTTTCGATTTGCGTTGTCTCGGTTAAGTAATTACGGTCCTATATTATCTGTTTTAGACGCAATAATGAGCGTCAATTGTCACCACCGGACATTCCCGAATCCGATGATCCTGCATCCCACCCTCCACTTGATGACGTGGATGTATCGGCTCCAGATGATCCAAACGCTCCCGAGTCTGTGCCCTGTTGATCCATTGAGCCTGAATCGAATCCTGGCTGACTCATATTGCCATTATCCGACTGCATAAATCCCATATCTACACCGGCTCCATCCAAGCCAGGATCTGAGTCTGAACCAATGTCCATTATGTCAAGCGAACCTGGGTCTGCGGACGTTGACGAATCAGCACTGTAATAACCAGTACGGTAGGAGTTACCCCGCGAGCCCCTGACCGCCCTCAAAATAGTAGCGACGAGAATGCCGCCGACAACGAGGAAGATGACCATTCCGATAACGACGAAGATAACCATAGGTAAGAAAAACACATCCATCCGTCAATCCTCCAATCTAGCATCGATATTCATTAATAACCAGCAAATTCCTGCCCACGTCTGCTGCTCTTAACCTGGCAAAGCCAGAACCAAAGCTGAAAGCAGGCTGCCTTTCAGCTATCGGAGGGTAAAGGCGTAACGGAACCCTCACCGGGTTCACTGCTCGCGCCCGAAGAATGAGTGGTGAAGCGAGTAGGGACCTCGCCGCTCGCCTACGCATGACTCATATCTCTGGAGACCACTTGCAGGCACAAAGCGATGCGGAATTGATCTTATCCCCCTCCCCGACCCCTCCCACATTT
>CAIXIX010000439.1 GCA_903919615.1 uncultured Chthonomonas sp. | reverse complement strand
CATTGGGTGGCGGCGCTCAAAGTTTCAACTTATCGCTCCGATCACGCAACCGGGTAACTCATCATGCCTGATGATTTTGAATCATTTGAAAAAGTAGAGCTATCGCTGCTTCGCGCTACTCATCAGAAGCGGTACCAGATGATGATCGACTTCGTTAAAGAGCAGATCGGCGAGGGAACGCAGTTCTCAAACCCAATCGGAAAGCTTGTTTGCAGCGAACATGGCGCGTATTGCGAGTTGATCGACCTTCCTGAAGAGTTTGCCGGGGCCGCAGGAGATGGTGTTGATGTCGTTTTTGTGCCCCGGGATTATGCGTTAGAATTGCTAAATCGCGCAGTCGAATATGCGGCTAAACCGCTGCATTCCGAAGATACGCGCAGAATTGACATTGCCGCATTTTATACGCGTCGAGGTCAAATCGATCGCAGAGGCTGTTACATCTACTCTTTTGAACGAGATGAGCATAGTACGAAGCCAAGGACCAAAACCATCGGCTCGCACCGCCCAGACGAGACTCCGCTTTACTTCAAGGTCAGATTAGACACTTCTGATACCAGAGCAACCCAGATACTTGGGGTTGGCAGAAGGCTCGCATTCTGCCTGATAACCTCAGGGGATCGATCGCCACTCGTACTCGTTGGACAGCGCGGAGCACAATTGACAGATTTGAAGTCCACAGAATCCGGCTTTCCTGTACAGTAAGTTTCAACGTAAACCACTTGTTTTTGAGCTTGAATCGCGACGCTCCCAACATCCTATCAATGTGATCGCATCGTACAACATCGATTCTGGTCTGTCTGTATCTACAGGCTGTACGTTCGTAGTGACCTTCGTGCATGTGAACTCTTACACAGGCGAAGGCCTGAAACCTTTTGTACTAGATGGCGTCAATCAGTTAATACTAGTTAATCAGTCTGTCAGCAATAACGAGGAGACTGCCCACGATGATCCGATCGAATCAATTAGTGCGAGGTGATGCCGCTGTTTGCAACGATGGTGACCTCGTCGAATTCGAGACACTTATGCGCCGGACCAAGCGGCAGGCGTTTAATATAGCGTACAGGATGACCGGTAACCGAGACGATGCCGAGGATCTTACGCAAGAGGCGTGCCTGAGAGCATTTCGTTCTTTCTCAACATACAACAGAAAGCTGCCGTTTGAGGGCTGGTTCTTCCGTATTTTGACAAATCTGTTCATCGACCTGATGCGACGGCGGCCAAAGCAGAAGCCACTTTCTCTGGATCAGCCTGTGGGAGACGAGGACAGTGACGACAGGATGGTGCTGCAGATCCCAGATAGTCTATCGGATCCTGAGCGGAACCTCATGGATAAGGTACTAGACGAGCGGCTGCATCGCGCGTTGCTGGAACTTCCAGAGATGTTTCGGACGGCAGTCCTTCTTTGCGACGTCGACGGTAAGTCTTATGACGAAATCGCGACGCTAATGAACTCCTCAGTTGGTACAGTGCGATCGCGCATCCACCGTGGCCGCACCATACTTCGGAAGCAACTATCGGATAGGGGAGTCGAAGAGGGAAGAGAGCGAAGAAGCAGACGAGGCGTTAATACCTCGCTTCAGCCGGCCGCTCAGGCAGTATAAACGGCGTAGTTTCAACCGTCAATAATCTGAATTGTCAATTGGCCGGGGTATATAATTACTCCGGCCTTAGAATATTGTATGGGTGGGAATAGCTCTATTCGATGATCGATACACATTGTCACTTTAATCACACTCAATTTGCGGACGATACGCCTGGCGCGGTCATCAGAGCCAACGCGAGCGGCGTGGGCCAGATGATCGTTGTTGGTTTCGACCTGGAAAGCAGTAAACTCGCCATTGAAATTGCCAATAAGTATCCGCAGATTTCAGCGTCGATTGGTATTCATCCGCACGAAGCATCTGCGTGGAACAGCGAGCTGGAGATCGAATTCAGAGAGCTGCTAAGACACCCGCAGGTGGTTGCATTGGGTGAGATCGGCCTGGACTATTACCGCGACCTGTCGCCCCGCATCGATCAGGCAAATGCCTTTGATGCGCAGCTTGGCCTTGCGCGAGAGTTCGAGCTGCCTGTGATCATTCACTGTAGAGAAGCATACGATGACACGTTGACGCTAATCGCTAAAATGCAACAAGAAGGGCTGATATGTGGTGTCATGCATTGTTGGGCGGGCGCCGTTGCGGAGGCTCAGCGAACACTGGAATTGGGGTTCTATCTTGGAATCGGCGGATCAGTAACATATAAGGGATCCGATGCGGTACGAGAGGCTGTTCGAAACGTACCTTTTGATCGCATCCTTTTGGAAACCGACTCGCCGTATCTGGCTCCAGTCCCACATCGAGGTAAGAGAAACGAGCCAGCATACACGGCCCTTGTCGCAGCGGCTGTTGCGGACCTCAAGGTGACAACTCTGGAAAGCGTTGACGACCAAACAACCGCAAATGCCTATCGATGCTTTCCCCGTCTTCCTCAGCTCCTTCGTACGGGCTAACTAACTTATGAGATTACTTGGGTCTCTTGCCGGCTCCAATGTTGGAATCGATAAGCGCTGCGATATAGGTAACTAGAGTAAGAATGAAGCTCCCGATTGTTAATGGGCTGATGTGTTTAGAGTGTTGGCTGGTCGCCCATGGAGAGTAGAACAGCATGTAAACGCATAACGCGTCGAGTGCAAAAAATAAGCCAGCTTTCACCCATTCTTGATTCCATGCCTGGCCAATTCCAGGGAGGCAGAGACTGAGAATTGAGTTTAGCCATCTATTGGGTGCAACCGCCTCGGGATCACCGATGTTCCAGTTTTGTTGCCGCATGAGCAGGTCGCCATATTTCCGTTCGGCGCCTTTTCTTGTGCTATCGGCTTCGGTCGCGCGTTTATAGGCGGCAAGGGCTTCATCCACACGGCCGACTCCCTGGAGGATGTCGCCGAGGAGCTCTAACCCAGAAGCATCCGATGGCGTCTGGAACAGGGCCTCTCTTGCCTTCTGTTCTGCTTCACGATATTTTTCTCTGCGTCGAAGCATCGCCGATTCGCGCAATAGCGCTTCAGACGCCGATCTTTCAGCAATTGTCGATTCGCGGAACGCTGGCAGCGCAAGATCGACTGCTCTCACAGCCTCCTTGTTCTTGATAGCATTCGAAGCTGCCAATTCGGCGGCAAAAGATTCGAGCGACGATGCGCTTACTCTATTTGACGGTGAAGGTTTTTTTACTGCAGGAGGTAATGTTGCACCCGATGTGAGCGCCGGTAAAGGTGTAGAAGGCGAATCCGCCGTTGATGCGTTGGCGTTTAGCAGACGTGCTACCTCATCCGGGGACATTCCCAGTTTCGTTAGCTCGCTTTCAGTTTTTCGCCGCTTTGCAGCGTCGGCCTTTAGAATGTCCGAGGCCATTGAAGTAGCAATAGGTGTTGAGTCGACTGATGCCGCGTTAACCGTGGGACTAGACGGTGAAGGCGGAGCAATTCGCCCCGTTGAATCTTGATTCACTCCAGCAGATTGTACTGAAGCCGGAGGCGGAACAGCTGCTTGTGCCAGCTCAATGTGCAGCAAGGTGTATCCCATAGCCGCAACCTGGCTTACTGCTGCGCCCATGTCTGGCGCATCGGCCCTGCCCTGTATGTTATTTCCAGCTGCGTCACGCGCCGCAAATAGAAACTCTGGCACCGCGATCCTCCGCTCCCGCTCTCTCAATGAATTTACGCTGGCAGCAGTTCAAGATCGAGCCTTGGTGCTTCCGACCAGAACTCCTCTATACTGTAAAATGCTCGCTGCTCTGCCGCCATTACATGTACGACTACGTCGCCGTAATCAAGCAGAATCCACGTCGCCTCCTGATACCCCTCGACGCGGAGCTTCTTAAATCCCTGTTCACGCATTCGCTCTTCAACTCTATCGGTAATGGCACGTAATTGAATACTCGAGTTGCCAGTACAAATAATAAAGAAGTCAGCGATGATTGTGAGTCCACGAAGGTCAAGGGCAACTATCTCTTCCGCTTTGAGCGAATCTGCTGCGCTAACAATATAGAGCGCCTTTGTGAGGGGATCGTCCTGAATAGGCTCGATCTCCTCTTCATCTAATTCGTCTGGCGTATCTGCGTCTGGGTTAAGCCGGCTTGTAAAGAATTGGGTCACACTTGCGCTCCGATTTCTGGCCCGTAAAGGCCCTGTTGATCTATATAGTCTAGAACTTCATCTGGTACTAGATACCGGACCGTGAGTCCAGATGCGATTCTTTCTCTTACTTGAGTTGACGAGATATCGAGACCTATGGACTCGATGATTTCTATACGAGATAAATAGACATCTGGCAGCCTCGAAAGTAGTGAGCTTCGATGGAAACCAGGCCGCGTTGCAACGACGAACGAAGCTAATTCCATTACATCATGATATCGCTTCCAGCTCGTAATTTCAGTAACGGCATCAAGGCCCGTAACAAAGAACAGCTGTGAGTCTGGGAAATCGGCTTTAAACTGTTCTAAAGTGTCAATCGCATACGCGGGTCCAATGCGGTTCATCTCAATATCGTTGCACACAAAATAGGGATTAGCATCTGTCGCAAGTCTTACCATCTCGTAGCGATGGTGCGACGGGATTATTTCTAAAGAAGACTTGTGCGGAGGCGAGCCGTTTGGAATGAAATGTACTACATCCAACGATAGACGAACTCTGGCATCCTCTGCGATAAAGAGGTGCCCAAGATGAATTGGGTCAAACGTACCACCCATGATTCCGATGCGCATCAAGGCACCTTTACCTGCCTGTTAATTTGAGTCTGCACGGAAGCATTGTTCAACAGCTTAACGAGTCTTGTTTCAGTTCGGTCCACCTCAACAGGGATTGACTTAAGATACGTTACAGCTGCCACAGAAATTGCGCTCGCGGGCTCACCGTCACTCTCAGCTGAGAGTACTCTCCAGGGAATGTCAACCGTTAGCCTGCTGCCCTTTGTTCGAAATTTAATCGTGGATTCCGCATTCACGGAGCTGTCCGGCTCAATATCGACGCTACACGCATTACCATGGGTCTGCCAGTCACGCGCAAAGGATCGCATTATTAACCTGTATCTGTAACTGCTGCTTATCGGCAGTCGTGTTTCTATACCGATATGCAGAAATGCTGCATCAGCCGTGCAATAAAGCGCTGCGATATCCGCCCCGCCTTGCATATCCCTTATCAAGCTATCCCGTATCGGATCGCGGAGTAATGGCTCCGGCGATTCTCTGCTGGAGATTGCAGACTCAAACTGCTCCGACGGCAATGTAACGTCCAAAGTTCGTTCAGGAATCGTCCCGAACAGTTCCGACTTTCGAGCAAATGCTTGCATGAAACCGGGCATTATCGCCGTTTGGCTGGGATACATCTCGATGGCCGACGCCTTGTTTGCCAACTCGGATTTGGTCAGGAAAAGAGTAAACCAGTTTGTATCCAGCCCAGCCAGTGTAACGGGAGGCAACAATCTCGCTTCCGGGTGCTTACCCTGAGGCAACGGCCAATCTCCTCGGTGCACAAGGTAATGCATGAGCTCTATATTCCTTGCCCATGCCTGATTTTGTTCCTTTGCTTTCGTCTGCATAACTGCGAGCGTCACAAAATTAGCGGCAGCCGCATGATCGGTATGATCCTCGCCAGGGTGAGCCACCACGACAAGAGTGGGCTTGAAATCTGATACGATCGACGCGAGATCACGCGTGAGATCTTCACCACAATATTCGGAATTCTTATTGTAGGTGTTCGGATAAGGTGATCTTGCACTGCAAGTGTACGTCGAATAATAGGGCTGTCCCACGTTCCAGAACCGTTCCCACATATCCATCAGACCGCGATCAGGGTATCCCAGAAACAGCACCTTTTGAACGCCCAGGCGTTTGCCAGCCTGCTGCGACTCCTTCTGGCGGAGCATTGCGAATTGAACGTAATCCGTAGGAGTCGCTTTCAAAACCCTCTGCTGCCTCTCAACTGCAGCCGGATACGCATCCCCATTGGTAATAATTACGCTCTCAGCAACCCCACCAGCTGCAACTACGCGCTGAATAAGGCCCGCGGCGCCAAGCGTTTCATCGTCACAGTGTGGCGCTACAATCAGAACTCGGTCATTGGAGGTGAACGCGCGAAGCAATGGCAACGAGGCCGCATCATTTGCCGTATTGCGAACTCGCAATCGGTAATAGAATGCGCCGCTAGCGACACCGAGATAGACGACCGGAAGTGCGACGCTAAACAGAATAATGCGCAGGAGGATGACTATGCGAGATCGGAGTCGCAAACTTCGCTGCACGAATTGCTCCAGATCGACTGGCAGGTGAGGCGCCGAGTACAAAACTTGCCGAGCAGCACCTGCACAGATGCAGAGAGGGGCGACTGCCATGCAGTTTCGCCCCTCAAAAGCCAGACATTGGATTGTCTAAAAGCCCCAGCCTGAATTGAAATACACCAATTTCAGGACAGATACGGAGTGGCAGGGATTCGAACCCTGGAATGGCTTTTGACCATTACACGATTTCCAGTCGTGCTCCTTCGACCAACTCGGACACCACTCCTCGTTTGAGGCACGCGCAATAAGCGGCCCGAATTCAGGCCGCCCGATATTATATCATGAGAGGGGTAACCTGTCAAACTGCAACCCCGTATTCGGGAGTTGGGTTAGCTGTGCAGCGAATGTCGTTAGTGGGATAAACGTGGCATCGGGTGGTGGTTCGTCCGCCGCAAAATGAGCGTCGCCCACGGAGCCGATAGCACCATCGCCGGAAGGCTCAAGAAGCGTTACTTCCTGGATAGTCCCGGCAAGGTGAGAACCACCGGCGAACTGTACTCTAATATAATTTGATGTGTAGCCGCTCAGAAGCATGCCGCTGGAGCCACCATCAGTTGCACTTCCCAAAACCTCGCTAGCCATGCTAACTGCCTCATCACCGGCGTTGTTGACGGCAGTTCTTCCTTCAACCAGAACCGGAAGCGACTTTCCAAT
This sequence comes from uncultured Chthonomonas sp., assembly GCA_903919615.1. Taxonomy (GTDB): domain Bacteria; phylum Armatimonadota; class Chthonomonadetes; order Chthonomonadales; family Chthonomonadaceae; genus CAIXIX01. Next base: position 1,400 of record CAIXIX010000439.1, on the reverse strand, counting down.
GTATGTTGCAACAAATTGGCGCTGCACTTCACGACAAACCTCCGCAAGTCGAATCGCACGTTCCTGCTTTATCTCTTCCGAGACGTGGTCTTCCATTTCGGCTGCATCCGTATTGGGGCGAGGAGAATATCGGAAGATGTGAGCACGCGCAAACTTCACTTGTTGAACAACATCCACCGTATTTTGAAACGCAGCCTCGTCCTCACCCGGAAATCCGACCATGATGTCGGTCGTAATGGCAAGGTTGGGGATACATGCGAGTGCATGGTTGCATCGTTCGATGTAAAAGTCGCGATCATAGGGCCTATTCATCCCAAATAGAACCTCAGAGTCGCCGCTCTGCAGTGGAATGTGCAGGTGCGGACACAATTTTGGTTCAAGCATAAACGCGGCGATCAGACGGTCGGTAACCTGTGTTGGCTCGATGGATGATAGACGGATCCGCTCTATTCCCTGCACGCGTGCAAGTTGTAAGAGCAACAACGCAAGGTCTGGCTCCGGTTCTGGACCGTCTATTTCAAATGGGTTGTGTATACTTCGAAGATCTATGCGCGGTAATTGAGTAACGGGTTGAGCTGTAAAGCGATCCTGACCGAATGCGCCAACGAGAACACCCGTGATAACAATCTCCTTGAACCCGTTGGCGGCCATCGTGGTTGCTTCATCAACGAGCTCTTCAATTGTGCGCGAGATCATGAACTTGCGCGTTTGCGGGATCGAACAGAACGAACAGAAAACGTTACAGCCATCCTGCACCTTCAAAGTTGCACGTGTTCTGGTCGCAGTTCGGGATGGGCGAGAGGAGGATGCTCCCGGTGCGATAGCGGCACGTGCAGTCTGTGCCAGGCGAGGATGCGAAGCAATTAGGTGCTCCAGAGTCTGAAGTTTTTTGTGATTGGGAACCAGCAAACCCGCTTCCGGGATGGATTCATTCTTTATATTCGCCATCTCGCCGTAGCAGCCTGTAACAATCACAACCGCGTCGCTATTCAATCTTGCGGCGCGGCGAATGATCGCACGGGATTTCTTTTCTGCAGCCTGTGTTACTGAACATGTATTAATCACATAGATATCAGCGCACTTGTTGAATTCGGTGATCTCAAACCCATATGCTTCAAAATCGTCCAGAATTCGCTGCGTCTCGTACTGGTTAACTTTGCATCCAAGCGTCGTAAATGCGGCTTTAGGCATCTGCCAGACTCCAGCTCATCCTGAGATTCAATGCATAAGTGTAGCACTTACGAGGTGTAACTCTAACTTCTGTTAATGTGATGGTCAGGGCGAACGCATCTTAATAGTTGAGTAAAGTGGGAATCTTTCGAGTCATGTTTTCGTACGCTTCAGAGTCTGTTGGCGAAATCGATGCCAGCAAGTCCACTTCTGGAGTGTATACATGGCTT
>CAIXIX010000438.1 GCA_903919615.1 uncultured Chthonomonas sp. | reverse complement strand
GTTCGACATCGACATTATTTGCATCCCTCCGAGATTATGGAATCATCTGTTTTGACCACGAGATGCGCAGCGACAGCCGCCGCTTTCCGCTGCCGCGGCTTCGGCCGCGGTGGCAACACGGGCCTGCGTATCGGAGGAGCCGCACCATCACGGTCTTCGCCCTCACTCGAGCCTTCCGCTTTACCGCTAATCGCTTCGATTTCCGGATGGATAACCATCGGAGACGAAGGCTCAACAATCGCTCGGTGCTTCATTCCATCCAGGTTCTGTTTCATGTGCTCTTTGAACAGCAACTGATTAACCGGAATGGTGTCCCCATCGAGCTCTGCGCCAAGCGGAACCAGCATGTTGACTGTGGTATCCATTCTCTTAGTCCAGAACGGAGATCCCAGGCCGAACCAGAAGACGACAATAACGAGTGGCGTTAGTACAACCCATTCGTTTCGAGATAGATCCGGCAGGTGTCGGTTCTTCTCATTATTTACCGGGCCGAGCATCAGGCGCTGGAACCACCACAGCATATAAACTGCAGAAAGCACCATGCCCGTTGCTGCGATTGCGGTTGGCAGGAAGCCAGCGTTAGGCGCCATGTAGCTACCCATCAGGATTGGGAATTCACCAACGAACCCGTTGAAGAACGGAACGGCAACGCTTGCCAACGTCGCTATAAGCAGGAATGTTGCCATAGCAGGCGCGATCTTCTTGATCCCGCCGAACTCGCTAATCTGTCGTGTGTGCCGCCTGTCGTACAGCATTCCCACGATGAAAAAGAGCATGGGTGTCGAAATGCCGTGGTTAATGTTCTGCAAGAGGGCGCCCATGGTACCAACCCTGGTGAAGGTGAAGATACCAAGTACCACAAACCCAAGGTGAGCAACGGAGGAGTAAGCAACTAGCTTCTTCGCATCCGGCTGCACCGCAGCAACAATCGAGGCGTACACGATGCCTATAATCGATAAGACGATAAACAGCGGCGCCATCAGCTGTGCCTGATCAGGGAACATTGGAAGGCAGAAGCGGATGAACCCATAGGTACCCATCTTAAGCATTACGCCGGCAAGGATTACGCTTCCTGCTGTGGGCGCTTCCACGTGAGCATCTGGCAGCCAGGTGTGGAACGGGAACATAGGCACTTTAATCATGAATGCCAGCGAAAACGCGCAGAACATCCAGAGCAGCGCCTGTGGTGAAGACTGGTGGAGCTTTGCGCCTGCTGCACTGCCCTTTACGGAGAGCTCGACGACGTCGAGCGATCCGGAAATTCTGTATACCGATATGATAGCAACGAGCATTAGCACGCTGCCGGCAAAGGTGAACAGAAAGAACTTGACAGCAGCATAGACCCGGTTTTCGTGCCCGAATATTCCTATCAGGAAATACATCGGGATAAGCATCGCTTCCCAGAAGAAGTAGAACAGCACCAGGTCCAGTGCGCAGAACACTCCAATCATTCCCGTTTCAAGCATCAACATAAACACCATAAACTCTTTGAGCCGTGTTTTGTTGTTGAACGAGAAGATTACGCAGAGCGTCATCAAGAACGTTGTCAGCAGAATTAACAGAAGACTAATTCCATCGACACCAAGGTGATAACGAATGTGCGCAGTTCCAAAGTCGATCCAACCCGTGTTCTCAACAAACTGCATGTTGCGGTGCTGCGGATCGAATTTGATGGTATCGAACTTGTAGAATAGCAAGATCGACAGCAAAAGGCTTAATAGAGCGAATGAGAATGCCACGCCATTTACAAGCCAACGATTAGGATCGAAGGCTGGGGCAGCAGGCGTTTCATGCTCATCGTGGTCGCCATGCCCATGTTCAGGTAGATCCTTGGGCTTGGGCAGGCACATCACTACGATCGCACCGATTAACGGCAGGAACGTGAGCGTACTCAGAATGTATGGAGTATCAGACATCGTTTCCTCGGTCGCAATACATTGGGCGAATTAGTGGCCCGAGAGCACATTCCACTGTGCTAGCAACCCAACCAAAAGAGCAACCACGCCAAACATGATTGCGAGAGCATAGTTGCGAACATATCCCGTTTGAAGTTTCCTGAGCGAGTTGCTTACACTTCCCACAAGTTCAGCGAGAGAGTTAAACGTACCATCAACCAGCTTGACGTCTACGTATCGCCATAGGACTTTGTCCGCAAACTTTCCACCCAACGTGATGAACACGTAGTTGTAAACCTTGTCGAAGTACCACTTCTCCATCAAGAACCGGAAGATCGCATTCTTTGTCTTGTAATTCTCAGACAGCGCCTCACCGGTTACCCTTACCTTGGTGTAGATAACGGAGGCGAAAGCGAGACCCGCGATGGCGACAACGGCGGAGATGATCCAGCCGATGGTCTCAGGGAACATGGGTGTTCCTGCTGAAAGCGGTCCAAGGCTCATCTTTGCCACAGACGGCTCCAGGAATTTTTCAAAGATATGGGTCGGTCCAAGCACGATTCCGGTTACAACCGAAAGAATTGCAAGGACATATAGCGGGAACATCATAGATGGCGGCGATTCATGAACGCTTCCACCTGCATGTCCGTGCCCATGATCAGTGGCTGTATCAATACCGTGATCGGCATGATCGGCTTCGCCGTGACCGTGATGTGTCGCGACCGCGGCGCCGTGACCGTCTAACTCCGCCTCTTCTTCGGGAGTGAAGTTGCTGTGATGGTGCGCGTGAAGCTCACCATTTGTGTAGCGTGGATCGGTATAGAATGTCTTGTGCATCAGGCGGTTCATATAGAAGGCCGTCATGAATGCGGTCAGCAAGCCAAGTATATACAGCAGAAGGCCGTTGCCCCAGGGTGAGCCGGAGGCGGCGCCAAGGATCTCGTCCTTGCTGAAGAAGCCTGCTCCTCCCGGGAAGCCAGCGATGGCATACGTGCCAACAAACATAACCGCCCATGTGCGCGGGATGAGCTTACGAAGTCCACCCATCTTGCGCATATCTTGCTCGCCAAGCATCGAGTGGATGACGGCTCCGGAACCAAGAAAGAGAAGCGCCTTAAAGCACGCATGTGTTAAAACATGGAACATACCCGCTGTGAAGTTGCCGACCCCGCAGGCAAGAAACATGTAACCAAGCTGAGACACGGTTGAGAATGCTAGAACGCGCTTGATGTCATTCTGAACAAGGCCGATCGTTGCGCCTACAAAGGCAGTCGCGATACCGATCCAGCCAACTAGCTGCAGAGCCTGCGGCGACTGTACGAATAGCCAGGAACATCTGGTAACCATCACGACGCCGGCGGTTACCATTGTTGCTGCGTGAATTAGCGCCGAAACAGGTGTTGGTCCGGCCATAGCGTCTGGCAGCCATACCCAGAGCGGGATCTGGGCAGACTTGCCCATGGCGCCTATGAAGAGGCAGACGCAGATCCCCGTGATCATTATGGGAGCCAGCGGATGTCCTAGGACATCAACATGCTTGGCTGCAAGCTGCATAACTCCAGCGCCATGATCCGCAAAGAACGAGAGCGTGCCAAATGTCGACCAAATCGCCATCATCCCAAGCGCGAAGCCAAGGTCGCCGACGCGGTTGACAATGAACGCTTTATTGCCGGCCTTCGCGTTGTTCGAATCGGTGTACCAGAAGCTGATCAGCAGGTAGGAGCAGCTACCAACACCTTCCCAACCAACGAACATCAGCAGGAAGTTACTGCCGAGAACCAGCAGCAGCATCATGAAGATGAACAGGTTGAAATAGGTGAAAAACCTTGGCTGCTCACGATCTTCCGCCATATAACCGGTGGCGTAGATGTGGATGAGCCCCCCGATGCCAGTGACAATCATTGCCATCAGCATTGATAGAGGATCCAGTAGCAGTCCGAAGCTTGCCTTAAACCCACCAACGCTCATCCACGGTGTTTCCGGCGATAGCCCGGGGATGAGAGAGACGATGGCGCGATGATCAGGTGAGGTTAAAACCTCTTTCGTCAACACATACAAGGTCGCCGCAAACGCCAGCAGCACGACTCCTGGCGCTACGTACGAGACCGCCTTCTTTCTTGTAGCCAGGCTTTTGTACAGATACCCGGCTGAGGCGTTATGCACGAAGCCCAGCAACGGCAGCCAGACTATTAACCATGCGTACGACGGCATCAGCACACTCCTATTCCAATTCGGCACATCCCGCTGGCGGACAGTAAACGTATCCGGTTAGAGCGGTCTATCCGAGTCGGAGTTAGAACTTCATCAAGTTCACTTCATCGATATTGATCGTCTCTTTCGATCGGAAGATCGCGACGATGATTCCAAGTCCAACCGAGACCTCTGCTGCAGCAACCGCCAGTGCAAAGATCACATACATCTGTCCGTTCACCTGCCCAAAATGTTTGCCAAGGGCAACGAACGTTAGATTTGCAGCATTCAGCATCAGTTCGATGCACATGAAGATAACAATCGGGTTTCGCTTTACGAGGACTCCAAGGACTCCGATCGTAAAGAGTATTCCCGCGAGAACCAGGTAGTAGCTTGTCGGTACCATAATCTTCGAGACTCCCGCACTAAATGCGACGCTTGGCCATGACAATGGCTCCGATTACCGCTACGAGAAGCAGAATCGACGTAACCTCAAAAGGGAACAGCCAGGGCAGGGTCGGGTTATACAGGAAAAGCCCGATAGTTCTAACCGTACCCAGGTTTTGTGCCGCTCTTGGATCCCCTGGCAAAGTAAACAGGGGAGATAGAACCAGAATAAAGACGCCTGACAGGGCAAGAGCAACGCGAGGCTGCAGCTTCCCTTTCTCTTTGATCGCCCCAGGAGCGCTCAGATTGAGCAGCATGATGACGAACAAAAATAGGACCATGATTGCGCCCGCATATACAATGATCTGTACGGCCGCGATAAACTGCGCCTCCAGCGTAATGTACAGCGCTGCAACAGTAAGGAACGTAACCACGAGCGAAAGCGCGCTTCGCACCGGATTAACGTTTGCCACAACCATAATTGCAGAGATCACTGCAATGGTTGCCAGGATAAAGAATGTAACTAACGAAGCCGTCGGCATGGCGATTTGATATCCCGAGCAGGATTGTTGGCGCACCGATTAGCGCGCCTTAGAAGTCGAAAAGAGTTGCAGCTTTCTAGTGATCGCTGCCGTTCTCTCCAGTGCTTTCAGTTTTCTGATTTTGCTGATTCAAGCGTGTCCTCTGTCCACCCGGCGAACCAGGTATTCCCGAGGGTGCAGTCACTGGCATTGGTGCTACTCCAGCACCTGAAGCGCCAGAGGCAGAGCCAAAGCTTGATGGTGATTGACCCTCTGTGGCCGGCGATCCACCAGTTGTAGGATTCGCCTGAGGTTGCGCTCCACCGCGTCCTGGCGCCTGTGGATTGGAAGCTCCTGCGCCACCCGTTGCCGGCTGCGGCGCGGGTCTCCCGCCGCCTGCAGGCCCACCTCCGGTTCCACCAGCGGAGGGCAGAACTTTCTGGTTTGGAACCACAGGCTTGGGATCTTCAATCTCTTTGTACGTGTTTGCAGGAACAAAGGGCAGATCTACGTTTTCAAGCTGAACCGATGTCGCAGCGGACGCCTTGTTATCTGGATGAAGGACGAGGCCAGACCACACTGCCATCACGAACATCCACACGAGCCCGAGTGGCAACAGTCGTTTCCAGCCCAGGTTCATCAGTGCGTCGTACCGGAGCCTTGGCAGCGTTGCACGAAGCCATACGTAAAACACGATGCCTGCCATGACTTTGATGATGAACCAGACTACTCCAGGGATCATTGCGAGTACGGGAATATTGAACGGAGGCAGCGATCCGCCCCAGAAGAGAGCCGCATTCAATCCACAGACCGTTAGCATGCTCGCGTACTCTCCCATAAAGAACATTGCGAACTTCATGGAGGAGTATTCTGTATGGAACCCTGCGATAAGTTCAGACTCTGCCTCTGGCAAGTCAAACGGAGCCCGGTTTGTCTCCGCAATCATCGCGATTGTGTAGATTATAAACGGGATGATACCGCTCTGCAGCCAGAACCATGAGAAGACGCTCCCGCGCAGTATCTCTGGCGCACCCGCGAACGGCAGAACATTCTGTTTGGCCACAATTTCGTTGAGGCGCAGCGAGCCTGCCAGCATTACCACGCACAGGATGGAAAGCCCCATTGCAAGCTCGTAACTTATGAGCTGCGCAGAGGCGCGCAAGCCGCCAAGCAGAGAATACTTGTTATTCGATGCCCATCCTGCGAGTACGACGCCATACACCTGAAGCGATGATAGGGCGAGGATATACAGGAGACCAATATTCACGTCGCCAACCATCAGCGGGCGAGTAAAGATGGCGCCGGTCGCGTCGCTCCTAAAATGCAGCACCTGAAGCGGTAACGTTCCGCCGCCAGCAAGTGCAGGGATCATCGCAATAATGGGCGCGAGGTAGTAGATTTTCACATCTACACTTCGCGGCATAATCTCCTCTTTGAAGAAGAGCTTGACGCCATCCGCCATTGTCTGAAGCAGTCCACGTGGACCAACTCGGTTTGGACCGGATCTGTCCTGCATAAGCGCGATGACAACACGCTCAATCCAGATCAAGCCCGGGACAATAGCCAGAATAAACCCAATGATGCCCGCCAGCGCCACGTAGGGAACCAGCGCGGGAATCTGGACAGGGCCCAGGTGTTCGGGCAGAATCCCATGCATCAGGTCATTCACTGTCTGTGACATGAACACTCCTCAATCAAACTGCATCCGCAGTGTCAACGGCGTTTAATTCGCCCGGATACTGCCATCTAATGCCTGCTTCGCCCAGGCTCTTTAGCGAAATAGCGCTGTGCGTCGGGGCGGCTGCCATAATGTCACGCCAGATGTCTCTGGCGGAGAAGTAAGGAGCGTCTGCACCAAGCTTCTCGGCAATTTCGCTGAAAATCAGCCAATCTGGCTTTATGTTGTCCGAAAGTTCAAATGCGCGATAGAACCGTTGGATACGTCGCTCGCAGCTAGTGTACGTTCCGTCCTTCTCTGCAACGCTGGCAATCGGAAGTATCAGATCTGCCATCGATGCGGTTTCTGTAAGGAACATCTCGTTGATCACTATGAAAGGACAGTTCTCAAGCGCGCGTTTTGCCGCTTCGGGGTCGAAATAGTCCTTCGCAAGGTCTGCCCCCACGATCCATAGCGCCTCAATCTTGCCAGATTCTGCCGCGGCGAGTATTTCACCTGTATTCAATCCCTTGGTGGCGGGAACCGTGTAGCCAGGACCAGAATCGGGCAGTACACCCATATCGGCCGCGCCCTGCGCGTTACATTCGGTGACAGGCACATTCACGTTCGATTCGTTTCCGGTAACAGACATCAAACCGCCGAGCACGGCAGCGATGTCGACATAATCCGGATGATTGGTAATTGTGCTTCCAGCGATAACTGCTGCGGGCGAAACTGCCAGCAAATATGCAGCCTTTTCGAGATCAGCAGCGCTTACCCCGGTCTCTGCAGAGGTCTTTTCCGGTGTCCAGGATGCAAAAGATTTCTCAAGTGCAATATTCGCTGGACTATCGGAGCCAACCAGCTTTTTCGCAAACAGGATATGCAGCAATCCACTAAGCAGCGCAATCTCAGTGCCTGGTTTATAGATCAGATTGACGGAAGCAAAGTCGCCTGTATTGGTGGTGTCCTCAATCTTGCGATCCAGCGCATTAATGACGTTTGCGCCATTAAACCTCCACGCCTTTCGCGCTCTCAGGAAGATAATCGGCTGCTCAGAAGATAGATCCGAGCCGAGCACAAGGATGGTCTTCATCTTCTCGAGCTCAGCGATCGAATTGCCCATTCCGTTGTGACCAAAATAGTCAAGTAATGGCGCCGAAGAGGGACCCTGGTATCGGCCCAAACGATGATCGAGATTACCGCTCTTCAGCACTTCGCGGAAGAGCTTCTGAAAGACAAAGGCATCTTCATTGGAGCCTTTTGCGCCGCCAATGCCCGCAACTCTTGAGCCTGCAGCTTGCAGCTTTCCAACGAGTGTATCGTAAGCTTCGGTCCACGAAATGGGGTGCCAGCTATTATCACGTTTGATCAGTGGAGTTCGTAGTCGGTCTGGTGACGACACGTAATCGTGGCCGAATTTGCCTCGATCGCATGTCCACTCCTCATTCACATCCTCATTCAATCGCGCGTTGACGCGCTGAATCTGCTCCACGCGATAGTCAAGCTTAAGATTACAACCGTTCGAGCAGACTGAGCAGATGCTCCGCTGAGTCATCAAGTCCCACGGTCTGGCTTTAAAGCGATAGTTTCGTGAAAGCAGCGCTCCAACCGGGCACAACTCAATCACGTTGCCACTAAACTTGCTATGGTACTCGGTACGTGCGAACGTACCTACTTCCATATCCGCACCACGCTTCAGAAATCCCAGCTGAGAATCGCCGCTAATATCTTCGGTAAAGCGCGTGCAGCGTGCGCAGTGAATGCAGCGTTCGCGATCGAATACGACGTGATCAGAAAGCGGATAGGCCTTCGGTAGGTGCCGCTTTTCCTCAATATACCGGCTGGTTGGTGGACCGTAGAACAGTGTATTGTTCTGCAGCGGACACTCGCCGCCGCGGTCGCACACAGGGCAATCGAGTGGGTGATTGATCAACAAGAACTCGAGAATGCCCCGACGATCCTTCACGATTGCAGGCGTTTCGGTTTCGACAACCATTCCTTCGGCTGCGGGCATGGTGCACGCGGCCTGAGGTTTGGGCATCTTACGCACGCTGCCATCCGGTCCCGTCATGGCTACTTCTACAAGGCACATGCGGCAGTTAGCGGCATCGCCCTTGGACAGCCTGGGATGGTAACAGAAATAGGGAACGTCAACGCCAATGCGGCGGGCGCTTTCGATCAGGTTTTCGCCCTTCGGCACCTTAACGTCCACGCCATTGATCTTGACGTTAACAAGATCAGCGACAGGTTTATTAAGTGAGACGTCGGTCTGTGTCAGCCTGTTGTCGGACATTGAGTTGAAAGACCTCTTAATTGCACATATATGCATGGCAAACGGAGTCATGCTCCGCTGCCTGAACCGGCTTAGTGTACCGTATTGCTTTGAGCGACTCGTGAGAACCGAGCCGAACCATGGTGATTCCGCACACGATTAGCCGTGCGCAGCAGCAGCCTGGAGCAAGAGCGGATTGACGACTTCTGGTGAAGGCGGCAATGCCGAGGCGCCAACCGGCGATTTCTTGTACTTGATCCAGTACTCAAACTCAGGGCGAAACGCCTTAATTGCACCCACGATGGGCCACGCCGCCGCATCACCGAGGCCGCAATAGGAACGTCCATCAATATTAGAGCAGACATTCAGGAGAAGCTCAATGTCTCCGTCACGGCCGCCGCCAGATGTTATCCTGTCCAGGATTTTAAATAGCCAGCGAGTTCCCTCACGACACGGGGTGCACTTTCCGCATGATTCGTGAGCATAAAACTCAGACGTTCGCTTCATGAGCAGCACGATATCCGTACGGTCATTGAAGACCATGAAACCGCCTGAACCCAGCAGGGTTCCGTTTGCGCCGCAGCTCTCGTAATCAAGATTAATTGGGCCGAGCCTGTCTGCCGGCACGATTTGAACCGAAGAACCGCCCGGGACCACGGCTTTCAATCCGCCGCCTATAACTCCGCCAGCCTCTGTAATTAGATCAAGCAGAGGAGTTCCCATCTCAACTTCATAATTGGCTGGGCGTCGGATATGGCCGCTGACTGAAATTATCTTAGTGCCCTTGCTCCGCTCTGTGCCGAGCTTCGCATAGTTTTCAGATCCGTTCGCAATGATCCATCCCGCTGCGCAGTAGGTCTCAACATTGTTGATTAGTGTTGGTGATTTCCACACGCCCTCAACCGTTGGAAGTGGCGCATGCGGGAATTTAAGCCTCGGATTTCCGCGCTCGCCCATCAGGCTGCTCATGAGTGCAGACTCTTCGCCGCACTCGTAACTGCCAGCCCCCATATGAATGTGCAGATCAAAATCAAAGCCGTCCACGCCGAGAATATTCTTGCCAAGATACCCGGCCTTGTAGGCCTGGTCAATCGCTTTCCGAACCTGCCACGCTGGCTCAACGTATTCGCCGCGGATATATATGTAGCCAACCTTGCTGTAGGTGGCATAGCCAGCGATAATCATGCCTTCAACAAGCGTATGCGCCTGTTTCAGCATTAGCTCGCGGTCCTTATACGTTCCGGGCTCCCCTTCGTCCGCATTGCAAATTACATAATGCGGCGCAGTGTAGTTCTTAGGTAGCCCATTCCATTTAATCCAGGTCGGGAAGCCGGCACCGCCTCTTCCGCGCAGACCAGACGCTTTGATCTCATCAATAACCGCCTGCCGTTCCATAGTGACGGCCTTGCGGACCCCTTTATAAATGCCATGCGCTTCAGCAACATCAATGTTCTCAATGCCGGGAACATTACGCGTAGCGAAGAGCAGGTTCAAAATTGCCATTCAGAAACCTCTCCTATCAGAGCATGGGACCAGCGGGAAGCTCAAGTGATTCTGGGGTGTAACTACCACCACCTGTTATAGAGCTGCCGGGCTGGAGAATCTTGACGATAGAATCTGCGAGCTTTGCAGGAGTATAGCTTTCACTAGCTCGCAGCTCGTCGATCAGACCCATGATATTCTCTGTGGTCAGATTGCCAAAATACTTATCGCCTACCTGCATGATTGTGGCTGCTCCACAAAAATCGAGGCACTCGGCTTCCGAGAGCGTAAACTCGCCGTCTGGCGTCGTTTCACCAATGCCAATGCCGAGTTCGTGCTCAAGTTTGTGGACGATGTCGTATGCGCCATTTACTGCGCACGAGAGGCAAGTACACACTTCAAGATGATGCCGTCCGCGTGGGACGGTGTTATACATGGTGTAAAACGTCGCAACGCCTTCCACTTCTGCATAGGATAGTCCCAGCGCGTTCGCCGTTTCCTGTATTGCTGCAGACGTCAGGCTGCCACCATATTCTCGCTGAGCAATCCATAGAGCCGGCAAGCATGCTGCTTTGCGCTCCGGATAGTGACCTGCAATTTCGTCTAGCTCTGCATGAGCCTGAGCGGAAAATCGCGTTTCTGGAACTGGCGCTGGCGCCGGTTCCCTCAGCGACTCTGAATTACTGGAGGTGGACGTTGACATCCTCTAATGATCCTCGGACAGCGTGCTCGATGATGCAGCATCGCTGTCAGTTTTATACTGTGGCGCCAATCAAGCACAAGGCAATGCCCCGGCTTTATGCGCTGAGCCGCACTTAGCGGTCGATTTCGCCTAGAATGATGTCGATGCTTCCAATGACGGCAACAACATCAGCAATCAATCTGCCTTCGCACATTCTTGATAGCGCTTGAAGGTTCATGAAACAGGGTGGCCGCTGGTGTGCGCGCCATGGTCGATTTGAGCCATCGCTGACGATGTAGAAGCCAATCTCTCCCTTAGGGGATTCAAGAGGGACATACGACTCGCCAACTGGCGGATGGAATCCTTCCGTCCACAGCTTGAAGTGATGGATAACCGCTTCCATGCTGTTATCCATTTCAATTCTCGGCGGTGGCACGATCTTACGGTCGTCGACATTTATCGGCCCGTCGGGCATGTTTTCAATGCACTGCTTAATAATCTCACGGCTCTGGAGCATCTCCGCCATGCGAACCCGATAGCGATCATAAACATCGCTGTATTGACCAGTAGGGATCTCGAAGGAATAGTTCTCATATCCCGAGTAGGGGATTGCCTTACGAATATCGTAAGAGATACCTGCTGCGCGAAGGGTTGGTCCGCCAACGCCCAGTCCGAAGCACTCCTCGGCCGGCAGGATACCTACACCTTGAGTGCGCTCTCGGAAGATTGGGTTGGCATTTAGTAGCGCCTCAATCTCATCGATGGCTCGCGGAAAACCATCACAGAAATCTTTTCCTCGCTCAAACCAGCCTTCGGGCGCGTCGCCGCGCAATCCGCCGGGCACAATCCAGGAAGGCATCATACGTACGCCAGACATCATCTCAACCATGTCTAGCAACTTCTCGCGCTGAACAAAAGCGTAGAAGAACACCGTCATTGCGCCTATGTCGAGTAGGTGCGTGCCGAGCCACACGAGGTGGCTGGCAATACGCTGCATCTCCATGAGCATAACGCGAAGACATTGACCGCGAGGTGGTGGTTCAATACCTAGCAGCTTCTCGATGGAGAGAGTGTAGGCAGCATTGTTGATGAGCGCCGAAACATAATCCATTCTATCTGTGAGCGTCACGCCCTTCAGATAGGTCTGGTACTCCAGCTCTTTCTCAATACCAGTGTGAACGTACCCCATGTGCGGCGTTGCGCGTACAATGACCTCACCATCGAGCTCAAGAACGATCCGCAAAACTCCATGTGTACTAGGATGCTGCGGCCCCATGTTAACAACCATGGTTTGCGCATCCAGAGCATCAATCTGTATGCCCTGCGCCGCGGTTGCAGCCGAACTCTGTTCTATCAACCGCTCAATTTCGATGTTGGCCATCTTGGTCTCTCTCTACACTCCGCAAAAACAAATCGGTTCAGCTCTTTTCGCCCTGAAAATCACCAGTCTTACCAAAATAAGACTCGCCAGCGTGTGCGATGGGCACGTCACCGACTGAAGGACCATATTTGTTTCCCGGGAACCGCACCTTTTCACCGCCCAATGGATAGTCTTTCCGCTGCGGATGACCGATCCAGTCTTCGGACATCAAAATACGTCGGAGATCGGGATGGCCCGCAAAACGGATGCCAAACATATCGAAAATTTCACGCTCAGGGAAGGATGCGCCCGGGTAGATTGATACGACACTTGGCACGACCGGATCATCCTCAGGCACCGCTGCCTTGATAAAAATCCTTGTGTTCTTGCCGTGTCTCACTCCGTTCAGAGTGTAAGGCAGGGAATAGAGATTGTAAACGACCTCAAATCGGTGGTCTGGTTTTGTGTCGAGATAATCGACCCCAAGGCACTCGACGAAATAGTTGTAATTCAGGTCAAGATCTTGCTTTAACAGCGCACAGATTCCAACGATCTGCTCACGCCTGACTAAAATACGAGTGTCACCTCTGAAGGTGTTTACGTCCAGGATTGCATCGGGAAATGCGGCACGAATCTTAGTGACTTCGATCCGCTCGGCTGCGTCAGAATTTGTCGTCTCGAGTATTTCCGTCGTCACTTTTCGCTCTTGCCTCCAGCGAACTGTCTGCCCTGCTCCTGGGAACTCGCGCCATACGACGGCACGCCATGTGAAGCATTGGCAACCGAAATATCAACAGGCCCTGAGTTTTCGTTGCCGTATCTCAACGGGGCTCGAGGCGCCTTAACGGCAGAGTCGGATCTGTCCACAGTTTTGCCGCTATCGCTCTCATCCCAGTCCAGTGCGCCCTTGCCAAGAATGTAAAAGTAACCGATAAACAGGATTACTACGAACACGCCCATCTCTACGAGCTCAAATGCCATAAGCGAGTGAGGAAGGGAACTGTACGTTACTGCCCAGGGATATAGAAATATAGTTTCAATATCGAATATGATGAACAGCATCGCGATCAGGTAGAACTTAATCGGGAAGCGCTCTCTCGCAGTGCCTACGGGGGACATACCACACTCGTAGGATGAGGACTTATAGCCGGAGGGTTTCTTGGGGCCAAGAATTGCAGAAGCGGCTACCATGCCAATGGCGAAGACAGCAGAGACTGCCAACATAACTAAAAGGGGGATATACCCTGACATTGCGAAAATCCTTCACGCCTGAGTATGGGATCCTGGCACGCTGCCAGTAATCTTGTGCGAATTACCAGTGCAGACAACCGGGAGTGACCGGACGTGTTATAACCTACACGCGATCAATACATATTCATGCGTCGCGCGGTATTGTGCAGTTTATCACAAATAGGGTGTCAAGGTCAATTGCGAAGGCATCTCTGACTCGCGCCGGACCCAATTATCACGTTGTTTAACGCTTAAACGAACTCAATTTGTGTTAACATTTGCCTAGGTTGTAACGATGTACGGCTTCAGTATCCGAGTACCACGATTCCAAATGATCTTTAACGGTTAGGTCTGGCTATCATCGCTGGCCGATGAGCTATCGGGCTGTGAAGACTCTTCGTCAATCATCTGTTCAATGTCATCGTCCATATCCTCGCCGATTGCGCTGCTCATGTCCCGCATCAGTCTGCGCAAAGCCCGAGGATCTGATTCGTCCCCCATACTTTCGACCTCGTCAGCAATAGAATCGAGTGCGTCATCTTCCGATCGAACTCGTGCGAACCTGGAGATAAGTCGCCTGTTATCGGCCGATTTGCATTCCGGGCAACAGAGCGGTTCAGGTTTGCTGACGACTCCTACGAGCCTCTTGTATCGCTTGCCACAAGAGTTACATACGAATTCATAAATTGGCATGGGGTTGACTCATATCGTTTGTTTTCTGGTCCGGCGGCACTGGTTCGGCGCTGTCCACAACAATGCGCCCGCTCTTTCCAACCCTATATAAGATCAGAACAGGTCCTCCGACATGAAGCGCTTCTGCCGTATAGGTATTGGGCACCGTGTAGATCTTGCCATTAAACCTAACGGCACAGTGTGTCTTTGCGGCTCCTTCCGTGTGAAGCCGATCGGGTATGGCG
>CAIXIX010000437.1 GCA_903919615.1 uncultured Chthonomonas sp. | reverse complement strand
CATCTCATCAAGGGCAGCATGCGCTGCTTTCTGATAGTTTTCAATGTAAGTGAGCAGTTCCTGGTACAACACACGCCTCTGCTCCCCGACTTTGCGAAACGGCATCTTGCCTTGCTCCAGGAGTTTGACAAAATACGGGCGCGACACGCCTAATAGATCGGCGGCCTGTTGCGTGCTGAGTTCCGCGTGCATCGGGATGAGCGTTACAGCCTTTCCATCCGCCATCTTCGCGAACACCTCCGCAAGCACTCGAACAGCGACTGCCGGAACGGTGGCCTCGATCACTTGCCCGGTTTGATGGTTTTCGAGTTGCAGCCTAAGAGGCACGTTCTCGACATTGTTGAACCGGGCAAGTACATCACCGGAAACGCGCGCGAGCGCCGTCTCCTTTTCCGGCAGCATCATGGACGCAATGGGTCCCGAGAGTAATGTGGTCATAGCCTGTCCTTTTTGCACGTCAGAGTTAACCTGTCATACCACTCTCTCGAATTCTGCGCAACAGACGAAATTCACGAATCGTATATTGTCCGTATATCAGCTCCGATAGTGCCGATCTTACAGGCCGGTTGCGGTGTTTGTACTTGCCCTGAAATGCACACGCCAACAAACCGTCTGCTAATGGTCCTAAAAGTCATCCAAGAACTCCCAACCCGCACACCCAGAAAAATTTCTGCTATTTTTTGTTGTACCGGTCAAAAGTGCCCTTGGGAACGTACAATATAATGTAAGGCACTGTTTTTCTGTGAGCCTACGTCCGAACTGCACGTACTAACGATCCATTATCCGCTCCACCACGTTTGCACTCTCCGTGTTCTGTAACTGTTTATTTATCTCTTTCGCTCATGCCGAGCCCGTCCACAACGTCCACTGCAACGATTGCGTGAAGTAATAGGATCGTGGACGCACGATACATGCTGTGGTCGCAGTCAAAACCCTCCTCTTTCCGCACACCGCAGGTGCGCGGAAGGAAATAGAGGGAGAAGTTTGGTCGGTGTGTTTCACGTTTCCAGGGGAGTTTTGCCGGGTTCCCTGCAGCGCCCGAGTTCCTCCCATGCCTGAACCCCTCATTCTTCGGGCGGCACAGGAACCCTGGGATCGAGCGGGAGGGGGCTATCTACTTACGCACCTTCGGCGCTTGGATACACACTCGAACGCAAAGCCGAAACATAAGGCAGGGATCAGATAAAAGTAATGAGGGATCAGTAAATAAGCAAACCGCGGTCAGAAGGTGACTTAACAGAGCTCTGTAAACTACGGAACCAGCCCAATCTACCTCCCGGACCTCGCAACAGTTGGCCGTGTCAGGAAAGAGTTCTTTAACAAGCAAAGCAAGCAGTAACAGCCGTTGTCTCGTGATTTTAGCGTTCATTTCGGCGAGCGGATAGTCAGGGGGACGCGGCTATTGCAGTTCGATATTGAGCGCCTTTTGGAATCTGTCGCAGCGCCCCTACAGATGCGTTCGCCTGACGGATGTGATCAAACACCAGTTTCTGACTAGGTAAATTCACCCGCCCTTGACAACCAGCACATAAATAACTAACAGGCCCAATCTACCTCCGCGGACCTCGCAACCAGGTACACTGCGCCCGCCGATGCGCAGCGAGGATGCAGGGCGTAGGGCAAGCCGTGTCAGGTAAGAGTTCTTTAACAAGCAAAGCAAGCAGTAACAGCCGTTGTCTCGTGATTTTAGCGTTCATTTCGGCGAGCGGATAGTCAGGGGGACGCGGCTCAGCCAATCTCGCCTGTTTGCGCTACACAATCTATCGCAGCGCCCCGGGTTCACTGCGCCCGCGCGAAGAATGAGCGATAAAGGGCGTAGGGCACCACCCCATCGCCTACCGGATGCATGTTCCTGACCATTCAATCGCAGATAAGAAAACACTGTCCACCTCAACCTTCCAAACTGGCCGGGCACATACTCTCAGCGAACGCAAAGCCGAAACTACAGGGCGCCGTGGCCCCGGCGATACTCACCTCATAAGCTCAAAACTCTTCTCAATAGCCGTGCCATGGCCTGTGTTGAGGCCCTTTTTCAAATCGCAGGAGGTTTCAAAGGAGGGCGGCGCGAGCCCTCTTTTGCGGGGTCCAAGGGGCAGCGCCCCTTGAATCTCTTACGGTAGT
>CAIXIX010000436.1 GCA_903919615.1 uncultured Chthonomonas sp. | reverse complement strand
GGTCACGATCTCGTAGCACTCGGCGCCTCGTTTTGCTTTTCCCCACTTCCGAGCTATTTTTAGCGCAGCTTCGTTCGCTTCGGCGCCAGAGTTACAGAAGAAGACCTTCTCCATCTCGGCCAGGCCGCAGAGCCGTTTGGCTAGTTTCGCTTGCAGCGGGTTATGAAACAGATTGCTGATATGCATCAATTGAGAAGCTTGCAGCGCGATCGCGTTCGCAACTCTTGGGTGACAATGTCCCACTCCAACAACTGCGATGCCAGACAGAAAATCGAGATACTCCTTACCAGTGGAGTCCCACAGACGTGTACCATCGCCGCGCTCGATAACAAATGGCTGACGGATATAGGTACCCATCACGTAGCGTGCATCAAGCTCTTGAATGGTCTCCTCCGCCAGCATCTCTGCGACGGAGTTGTCTGTGACTTCGCTTATAAGCGACATCTCGATACCCCTCCCTTTGCGCACAGGTTCTGTCTAGGCCCGAACCATGGTCCCGATACCTGTGTCTGTAAAGATCTCAATTAACAATGCGTGTGGCAATCTGCCATCGATAAGGTGACATCTCGGCACTCCAGCGTTGGCTGCAGTGATGCAAGCTTCGAGCTTCGGGATCATTCCGCGCTCCGCGCTTCCATCCGCGATCATTCCTCTGGCGTCTTCTACCGTCATCTGTCGGATCATAGACGACTTGTCCGAAAAATCCCGGTACAAACCTTCAACATCAGTGAGAAGAATGAGTTTCTCAGCATTGACTGCCGCTGCAATGTGCCCGGCGACATGGTCTGCATTGACGTTGTAGCTTGCGCCATCTGGCCCCATCGCAACAGACGATACAACCGGAATATAGCCTTCCCTGGATAGAAGTGTAAGAATATCCGCGTTAACATCCGTGACGTCACCAACAAAACCAAGGTCCTGTCCGCCTTCAATCTCCATCTTCTTGGCCATGATCAGGTTGGCATCCTTGCCGCTGAGGCCAACAGCCCTGGCTCCCTGCTGATTTAAGAGCGACACAATTCCTTTATTTGTTTTGCCCGCCAGTACCATCTCGACAATTTCCATTGCCTCTGCGTCGGTGACTCGCAGGCCGCCAACGAAGGACGGCTCATGACCCATCTGTTTCATGAGGGCGGAAATCTCTGGGCCGCCACCGTGTACTAGAATCGGACGAATGCCTACGTAGTGAAGAAGGGCGATGTCCTGCATCACCTGCACCTTTAAATCTTCGCGAATCATGGCGTTGCCGCCGTATTTCACGACGATCGTTTTGCCGTAGAACTCTTTAAGATAAGGCAGGGCTTCAATAAGAACAGTCGCATGCGCGTCAGGACTAAGTGTTGTCATGTGTGATACTCGGCGTTGATTTTGATGTAATCGTAGGAATAGTCGCAAGTCCATACAGTCGCGTTCTCGTCGCCCATGTTAAGGTCGACAATGATTGTGACTTCAGAGCTCTTAAGGTACTCATGCGCGGCAATTCTGTCGAATTCGACGCTGGTGCCCTGGTGAAACACTGAGTGGTCTCCGATTTGAACATCAACGTGATCCGGATCAAATGGCACGCCAGACCGGCCTGCAGCCATCATAATTCGACCCCAGTTTGGGTCGTTTCCAAAAAGCGCTGTTTTCACAAGCGGCGATTCAGCAATCGTTCGCGCAATCTGATGTGCGGCGGAACGCGCAGTTGCTCCAACTACGGTGATTTCGGCAAGCTTAGTCGCTCCTTCGCCGTCGCGCGCAATCTCCTTCGCAAGCGCGACTCCTACACGAGTAAGGGCGTCAACAAAATCTAAATATTCAGGTCCGCGAGACGATATCTCCGTACCGCCCATACCAGATGCAAGCACGAGACACATATCGTTTGTACTGGTGTCCCCATCGACAGTAACACTGTTGAAAGAGTCTGCGACGGCCTTCGTCAGCGCCTCTTGCAGCAACTCGGGTTTGATACGAACGTCGGTGGTGATGAATCCGAGCATTGTCGCCATATTGGGCGCGATCATACCAGCGCCTTTGCACATTCCCCCAAACCGAATTGGCGCAGACCAGTGTTCCGAGTCGCATTCGACGGCAATTCGTTTCGGCCGAGTATCGGTTGTCATTATTGCTTCAGACACTTTTTGGTCTGTTGGCGGGTTTCGATCCAGAGCTGAAACAGCAAGCCCAATCCCTGTGCTCAGTTTGTCCATCGGCATAGGGTGGCCGATTACACCTGTTGAGGCAACGAGAACAGAGTCATATGGCGTGTTTAGCAGCCTGCTGGCCCATTCGGCCATCCGCCGATTATCGATGTCGCCCTGCTCGCCATTACAAGCATTTGCGTTGCCCGCGTTAATGAGGATGGCTCTAGCGGAGCCATTTCGGGCTACTCGCTTCGAGTACTTTACACAGGCCGCCTGTACTCTGTTCGTTGTGAACACGCCAGCCGCCGTTGCAACGGTGTCGCACACGATAAGTGCGAGGTCGTCTCCAATTGTCTTTAGGCCGCAGCGCACGCCCGCAGCAACAAATCCCTCAGGATAGGTGATGCCAGCATCGTTCGTCTGCTTCCATGTCGTAATCACTCTAATTCTCCTTGCGGTCGCCTTGGTTTAGTCCGTCGACTCGCCTTCGCCGCTGCAGTTTCTGCCGCCGAAGCATAGTCTTGAGTAGCCATGATCGCGTTTATCTGTTTAAGATGATAATTGTAATGATAAATGCTAAGAGCCAGCCACTCGCGCGCGCTCAACATTCCGTATCGATGGTGCGGTATACGCCGAAGCGAAGAGATTGGTTTTGCCGCAGCCTCTTCGAGCCAGATGCGCGACTCATCGTGCTCACGGATCAGATCCGGCCAGGTGCGACGTCCTGCTCCTGAATAGAGATCGTCAATGCGAAATTTGACTGGATTCGCGTGTGTCAGCCCTTCGATGATGTTGCCGATTGCGAAGTTCATGTCTGCTACATGTGCAACGATGTCCCTGATGTTCATCCTGCTGCCAGATTTTGTATGGTCAGCCCCCGTCGGGATATGCTTGATAGTTTCGTGGAACTGGTTGGCGGCCTCTACGGTACGATCCACTAACTCGTCCCATCCTGAGGAGCCAAGAGTTTTTTCTATATCGATCCATTTACGCAAGCGTTGGAGCATTTGCTCGGACTCCTTGATACTATCGTCGTGAGTAGCGTATCGCAGTGACTATGGCCAGAGACCACACAGGTCGAGTCCTGCATCCTGAGTGAGACCGAACATGATGTTCATGTTCT
Organism: uncultured Chthonomonas sp.; assembly: GCA_903919615.1. GTDB lineage: Bacteria > Armatimonadota > Chthonomonadetes > Chthonomonadales > Chthonomonadaceae > CAIXIX01. The sequence continues at coordinate 14,349 of CAIXIX010000436.1, read as the reverse complement.
GGATGGCTTGACCCGCCATACCCTTAACGAGATTATCGATCGCTGAGATCACGATCAATCGATGCGTTCGCAAGTCGAATTCTATTCCAATGTGACACTGGTTTGATCCCAGCGTATGCTTTGTCGAAGGTGTGCCCTGATCAAGAATGTGCACAAATGGTTTCTCAGCATAGAACTCAATATAGGCATCCCGGATTCGGGACACCGATTCGACCGACAGGTTCGCATAACACGTTGCGAGTATCCCGCGGCTCATTGGGATGAGATGTGGCGTGAAACTGATGTGGGCCGAACCAGACCATGGTGCAAGAGCCTGCTCAATTTCGGGCACATGGCGATGTTTTCCACCTACCTTATAGGCCGCCACGGATTCGTTCGCTTCAGGGTAGTGGTAGTCAAGAGTAAATTTCGATCGTCCTGCACCAGAAACTCCAGACTTTGCATCAATGATGATGGACTTCGGATCAACAAAGCCGTACTGTAATGCGGGTGCCAGCGCGAGAATAGATGCCGTTGGGTAGCAGCCAGGGTTACCAACAATTTTGGCATGTTGAATGTCGTCGAAATTAAGTTCCGGCAGCCCGTAGACTGCAGATCGACACAGTTCTGCTTCTGCATGCTCAAAACCGTACCATTCCGGATAGATGGATGGATCGCGAAATCTGAAATCCGCGGATAAGTCGACGACGCGGCAGTTAGAATCTACAAGAGATCCAGCAAGTTTCATTGCTTTGCCGTTGTCCTGCGCAAGAAACGCAACGTCGCAGTTAGTAAGCTGTGACCCATCGCCAAAACTCGAGAATAACAGGTTATTGATGCGTGAAGACCGTAGACCTGCAAAAGCTGCTGAAGGATGCTTGCCAGCCCAGGTTTCAGATATCAATGCAGTTATTTCTACTTGTGGATGTCCGGAAAGCAGTCGGATTAATTCTCCGCCTCCATATCCAGAAGCCCCAACTATTGCCGCTTTAATCATTGCTGCTAACTTTCTCTAAAATGCGTCACGCATGGAAAAGGCCGCCCGGCTAAATCACCGGCGGCCCACGGCAAAAACGTAAATAGCCGTAAGCCCCCAATTATGGGTTGGCCCACGGCTCTATAATCAGACAGTCGTTACCGACACGAGGCGTGGGTTAGAGCCCGATTCGCTCGCGGCGACGACGGTTGATTTTAAATTGGTCCATGCTTTTCATGCGTCGCAGTGTCCTGATGAGTTGAAACTTGGGAAAAGTATACCTTTGGCAAGAGTCCCTTGTCAAACTTTGATTAACGTAATCTTTTCGTTCATCAGCTTCTTTATTATGACTGAAGGTTATAGCGGACTATTCGGTGGGAGTAGAATTCAATTCTCCGTACCCGCCTCCTCCAGGAGTCCTTATTTCTAGCACATCGCCTGGTAACGCTAAACGCGTAAAGCGAGCCGGCATTGGCTCAATATTCCCATTTTCACAAATCCATACATTTTGCCCGCACTGTCCGTCGTTCCCGCCGTTCAATCCATGTGGGGCGATCTGTCTTCTCTCAGACAGCACAGACACCTCGCATGGTACTAACATCTTTATTCTACGGACGATGCCAGCGCCGCCATTGTGAAAGCCGTTTGGCGCACAATCCACTCGAATGGCGTACTCCTCGACCTGCAAAGGATAGTGCGATTCCAGCGACTCCACGGGAGTGTTACGAGTATTGGTCATGTGGCATTGGATTCCTGAAAATCCGTTGCATGATTTTGTCGCGCCGGAGCCTCCGCCAATAGTTTCATAATATGCAAATGATCGGTTTCTGATAGGATCCCATCCGCCAATGGTCACGTTATTCATGGTGCCCTGGCTATCCGCAGGAACTCGGTCCGGTGCGGCCACGGCTAACGCTCGCAATACTGTGTCGACGATCCGCTGCGAGGTCTCAACGTTGCCACCAGCAACTGCCGCGCCGTTTGCAGCATTTACGACGGAACCTGGTGGAGCAATTACGGTTACAGGACCAAAGCATCCCTCATTGGTCGGGATGTCGTCGTTAACAAGACATCGGACTGCATAAAAACAGGCCGACCTAGTAATGGCTTCTGTGGCGTTCAGTGAACCATGCATCTGTGCTGATGAGCCAGTTAAATCGAAAAAGATTGTTCCATCAGGCTTTACGGTTACCTTAACACAAATTTTGGCGCCATAGTCACGCACACTGTGGGACGAAACACCGGGCTCAAGGAAGTCTGAGGAAAAATAGTCTCCCGCGGGCAATTCCTTGATTGTTTGTCGTACCATGCGCTCACTGTACGCAATCGTGCCGTCTGCAGCAGCTTCCAGCGCATCCACGCCATAGCGATCGGCAAGCGACGTAAGCCTACGGATACCAGTTTCGTTCGCGGCTATTTGAGCAAGGAGGTCGCCTTTCCGCTCATGTGGAGTACGCGAATTGCTGCAAATCAGGTCAAGGACATCGTTCTGCAGGCACCCGTCACGGGTGAGACGAATCGGTGAAATTATGAGGCCTTCTTGAAATAGTGAGGTCGAAAGTGGCAGCGAACCAGGCGATAGGCCGCCAATATCCGCGTGATGGGCTCGGCTGGCTACAAATCCGATATGTTGAAAGGATACATGTACCGGCGCGACGAGAGTTAGGTCCGGCAGGTGCGTGCCCCCAAAGCCTGGAGCATTACATAGCCACATCGTGCCTGGGATCCAATCAAGGAGGGGCAGAAGGGTCTGCATCATCAGCGGCATAGCACCAAGGTGAACAGGAATATGGGCAGCTTGTGCAAGCAGCCTGCCGTTGTGGTCAAATACAGCGCAAGAGTGATCCAGCCTCTCTTTGATATTGGGAGAGTGTGCCGTTCGCTCCAGTGATGCTCCCATCTCTTCTGCTACTGCGGCGAGCATGTGTCCCCACACCTGGACTTCTGCCGCATTAAATACGGTCAATTTGAGTTCCTTCTAGAGTACAATGGATCGGCAATGAATGAGTTCGTTGCGCTGTGTTTCCACTGTACATGAGTGTTATCCTCTGTGGCAACAGATTCGTCCAAAACCTAGCTATCGCCGAGTTGTGTGCCAATTTGCCGTCTGTCTGGTAAATGCGTCGTAACCGATAGTCGACTTTAGCGTCTATCACTTGAGAGCCGTATGTAATAACTACTCGGTGCCGTCTTCAATCCCCACCAAAACGGTGAAATGTACGGTTATAGCGTCGAGTTCTAGGCCGAGATTTATCGGCCATCGGGAGATTCATCTGTGCTAAAGTTGCGAAGAACCTTGCTTGGCTCCATCCTAATTGAACAGGGTCAGATCTCGACAGACCAGTTAGAAACGGCTCTGTCAGAACAGCGTCGGACGGAACAAGGCAAGAGGATAGGCGAAATACTCGTAGATATGCGGTATTTGACGGAGCCGAACCTCTTAAATGCGTTATCGCGCCAGTTGGATTGTCCCATTGTAGATCTTGTACAAGAGCCGCCGGACCCTGCAGCCCTCGCGATTGTACCCAGCGAATTCGCCCTCCGACACCATCTGATCCCTCTCCGCCAGAATGACGACCAGCTTGTTGTCGCGATGTCGGATCCACTGGACATCCACGCAATTGATGACTTGAGGCTGCTTACGGGCCTCGATATTGCTCCGATGCTTGCGACGCCAAGCGATATTCGCAGGCTCGGCGAGCAATCGTACATGAGCAGGATGATGGCGGATGTTCAGGAGGCGGAGCGTGCGATCGATGACGATGAAAGTCTAGACGTTGCCGATCTGCAGAAGATGGCAAAGGAAGAGCTTGTCATCCAGATGGTCAACCTGATTATCAATCAGGCTATTCAGGACCGCGCTTCTGACATCCATGTCGAGCCGTTCGACAAAGAACTTCGAGTTCGCTATCGCGTTGACGGCGTGCTTCATGAAGTCAATCCGCCGCCAAAGCGGTTTCACAACGCTGTCATCAGCCGCATTAAAATTCTATCGGACATGAATATCGCAGAACGCAGATTGCCGCAAGACGGGCGAATGCGCATCCGCGCTGCCGGGCGACAGATTGACCTCAGAATCTCAACGATACCAACTGTGTACGGTGAGAGCTGCGTTATGAGAATTTTGGATAAGCAGACCGCAATGCTAGGTTTGACCGAGCTTGGTATGGAACCGGGCATGTTCGTTCGATTCAAGAGACTTATCCAGGAGCCTCATGGGATTATCCTCGTAACGGGACCAACTGGTTCCGGAAAGACAACGACACTTTACGCTGGCCTTAGCGAAATCTACAGCATAGAGAAGAAGATTATTACGGTTGAAGATCCGGTTGAATACCAGTTGAATGGTATCAACCAGATTCAAGTTCAGCCTTCGATTGGATTGACGTTTGCAGGCGGACTGAGAAGTATCGTTCGCCAGGACCCGGACATTATCATGGTTGGAGAAATTCGAGACCATGAAACCGTTGAAATCTCCGTTCAAGCCGCGCTTACTGGTCACCTTGTTTTCTCCACACTGCATACAAACGACGCTGCGGGCGCAATCAGTCGATTGCTTGATATGGGGGCTGAGCCGTTCCTCGTAGCATCTTCACTAATAGGTGTAGCTGCGCAGCGCCTCGTTCGCCAGAACTGTAAGTTCTGCAAAGAGCCGTATGAAGAGAAGCCGGAAGTTCTCCGCGAAATTGGAATCGACCCTGGTTATGTGAAGGAGCATCCACTGTTCCGTGGTAAAGGATGCCCTGAGTGCCGGGGCCTTGGCTACAGGGGCCGAAGCGGCATCTATGAAATGCTTACCATCGACGAGTCGATTCGAAGGATGATCATAAGCAGGGAGAGCGCCACCACCATCCGCCAATATGCGCAGAAGACACAGGGCATGCTTACGATGCTGCAGGATGGCCGCGAAAAGGTTCTCCATGGGCACACGACGATCGCCGAAGTTCTTCGAGTTTGCCAGCGTGAGGATTTCGATGCCTAAAAATGGCAGAAACCTGTTGTTGAGAGCTGCATGCGTTGCCTCTCTCCTACTGTTCACAGGAATGGAATGCAGAAATGCCAGAGTTTAGCTATGTTGCGGTAGACAAGAACGGTAAGCCCTCGAATGGCTCGATTACCGCCCGTGATACCGGTGACGCGGCGGTGAAGATTCGTGCCCTTGGCATCTACCCGACTACAATTTCTACCGGTAAGAATGCGCCACACAGCGCAGCCAAGACACCTACCACAAATGCGAAAGCTGAGCAGAAGGCCGGTCAGAACGCCGCACAGAAGATGGGCAAGAAGGTCACGCGTATCCAGGTCCTTCTCTTTACTCGAGAGATGGCGGACTTACTGGATGCAGGCCTTCCGATCGATCGTGCATTCTCGGTTATGATCGACCAAACCGACAGTGATGGCCTTCGAGCGATGTTAACAACCATGCAGGGAGATATTCGGGCCGGACAGCCACTATCCGAGGCGCTCACGCGTTATCCAAGAGAATTTCCTGCGTTGTATGCAAATATGGTTCGAGCCGGAGAGATATCTGGGCAGCTCTCTGGCGTTATGGCACGTCTCGCAGACTTTATGGAGAAAGAGTCGGTTCGGCGAAGCCAGATTATGGCGGCGCTCACTTACCCTATGGTACTTATCTCTGTAGCAGTGCTCGCGGTGACATTTCTGCTAACGTTTGTTATCCCTAAGCTCAGCGATGTGTTTAAGAGCATGGGCGCAAATCTGCCCTTGCCAACTGCAATCTTGCTCGGTACCTCAGCCTTCTTAATGAAGAACTGGTGGGAAGTCATCCTTGGAGTAGCCGCAATCGTTTTCGGTACCCGTTTTTACCTTAAGACAGACGTAGGGGCTCGATCATTCGATACGGTTCGCCTGAGCGTGCCCTTATTTGGTCCCTTGACACTTAAGATTGTATCGGCACGACTGATGCGAACACTTGGAACGCTCTTGGGAGGCGGTGTACCAATTCTGGATGCAATGGACATTGCGGCATCCGCACTCGGCAATCAGATCGCTACCGAAAAGATCCTGGAAGCTCGAGGCGGAGTACGACAGGGTGAGACGCTCCATGAATCGATAGGCTCGGTAGGACTTTTTCCGCCTCTCGTTCGCCACATGACCGCCGTCGGAGAAGAGACGGGCAGATTGCCTACCATGCTCCTCCGGACTGCAGATACTCTGGACTTTGAAGTGGACAACACTATGAGAAAGTTGACATCACTTGTTGAACCGCTCGTCGTCCTTTTTATGGGAGGCTTTGTAGGATTCGTAGTTCTTTCGATCCTGCTGCCAATTTTCAATGCAAACGATATCGTGAAGTAGAGGGGATAACGCCATGAACACGCAGATTCAAAATCTCAACCAGCGCCGCCGCACAACAAGCGGCTTCACACTCATCGAACTGCTCGTCGTCATCATCATTCTCGCAATTTTGGCCTCGGTTGTAATCCCCAAGGTCGTATCGCGAACGGATGATGCACGTATCTCAGCAGCGAAGTCGGACATTTCCGCGTTCTCAAGCGCTTTGAATATGTACAAGGCCGATACGGGGCAGTATCCAAGTGCGGACCAGGGGCTCAATGCGCTTATTCAAAATCCTGGAGTGCAGGGATGGACCAAGCCATACCTTGACAACATGGCGACCCTGAAGCCGGATCCGTGGAACCACCCGTACGTCTACACCTATCCGAGCAGCCATGGCCAGGAGTTTGATATCGTGAGCGCTGGTCCAGATGGCCAGCCAGGCACACCGGACGACATCGTCAGCTGGAACCTCGATAATCATCAATAGTCCCAAGCGGATTGGCAGTACTGATTAACAATGATGCGACGAACGACAAGCAAAAATCCTCCATCTGCGGGCTTTACGCTGATAGAGATCCTTATCGTGATCGTTATCATCGCGGTAATGTCTGCTATCGCGGTGCCGGCATACGTCAGGTATCTCGCACATGTGCGATTTCAGACCAAAGTTCGGCAAGTCCAGGACATATTCGCTTATGCGAGGGAGCAGGCTGTAACCCGAGACTCCACGGTTACATTGAGGTTCGATAAAGGAACTGCGATGTTTACTGTTGAGTTCACTCCTCCCTCGCAGCTAAGCGATCAGCCCGCAGCGTTTAATGCAGGTGACATTACTCAATCGTCTAATGGCCAAACCAACAATACGAAAAATGTTCAGCTTGATCCTGAGCAGACGGTATTACAGTACACAGTCTCTGAGGGGACAAATGCACCAGCCAAGCCAGCTTCGAAGCTTCAGACTGGATCTAACGATCTGCATTTCTTGAGTGACGGGACGGTGGAAGGCCTCGATATGACGATGGCTCAGAGTGACGGTAGGCGCGCCCACCTCGAACTGATGCCGTCGACAGGCCGCTTAATGCTCGATCCAGGTGTGGCAACGGAATGAGATCCATAAGACGCAATCGGCAATCGTCGCGCGGTTTCACGCTGATCGAAATGATCGTTGCAACGATCGTTCTGGCAATCGGTGTGGTCGGTGCGTCTGCAGCGTTCAATATGGCGACGAAGGCTTCTTCTGTTGCCACGGATCTGCAAACTGCTGCGATGCTCGCTCAACAACAGCTTGAACAGACAGAAGTGAATGCGCAGGGCTCAATTACTCCTGGTGACTCCGATGGCGAGTTTGGAAACGACTTTCCCGGGTTCAAGTGGCACCAGAGCATCACTTCTACCGACTACACGTATCTGTTTCAGGTAACGGTTACAGTGAAGTGGGGCTCACGGCCCGAGCGCCAGAAGTCTGTAACGACCTACTTGACAAATGCGCAGCCGACAAGTACCTCTACAACCAGCACGTCGACAACGGGTACTGGGACGGGTGGCTAAGATGAACGTAAAGGCGGCCTGTAACAATCGAATACGGCGTCACTCGGGCTTTACGCTTATCGAGGCCCTTGTATCTCTGATCATGTTTGGCGTCATTATGGCATCGCTAACGTTTGCCTTCTCTACGGCTCGGAAAGCACAATACGGATCCGAGGCTCGTCTTTCAGACAGCGGCAGTGTTAGGGTTTTGATCGACGCACTACGCCGCGACTTTCTAAATGCATACGTCTCTAATACAGATCCTGCCTCTATACTCATTGGCGATACCACTTCGACCTCGACGGGCCAGTGGAATGTTACGTCACCCGGACTCCTTACGATCAGCACGAGTAACTACTCAATACAAGCAGACGATCTCGACAATGCAAGTGGCGTGATGACTTCCACGCAAAACACTTCTCAAGCAGACATCGTGCCTCAGTCGACGTTGGCTCTCGTAAGGTATGAGTTTGACGCAAGTTCGCGAACAGTCACCCGGATTGTAACTGCTGTACCTAATCCCCAGCTCGTGACAGCTCCGCAGCCTGGCGATACTTCCACGATTCTAGCGACCGACATTGTGAGTTTGACAATCGAATACTGGGATCCAACGCAAAATGCATGGGAGCCGACGTGGGACTATGAGCAGTCGAACAACTCGACAAGCTCTACAGCAACGGGCACCACGGCCGCGACGTCTGCCGCGACACAATCGAGCGCTAGCACTAGTTCCAATTCAGGCAGCAGCAACCAGAACACGACATTTCCACAGGCCGTTCAAGTTACGATAGTTCGTACAAATAGCCAGGGGAGAAACGTTACCTATACGGAATCGTTTCCAATCATTCCTTACACTCCGTTTGCAGACCCGACAACTTCGGGTTCGACGTCGGGCGGAACTTCTGGCGGAACGGCAGCTAAGTAAACGACCATGACCACACCAACGTGTCGCTTCAACCGAAATCGCAAGAACTCTGGGCAGGCCTTAGTGCCGGTGATACTTGTCGTTATCATTTTGACTACGCTTGCGATTACGTTTGCGTCAACTGCGAACCGACAGCTAAAGGCTGCCGCGAATTTTAACGCCGACTTTGTTCGGGCAAACGCCGCGCGGGGCGCTGTAAACTATGCGATGGAAGCGCTCGATTCTGTGAGTAACCATGGGTTTACCTATGGAATTGTTCCGCCAGGTCAGGATACCGATGCCAATGGATGGATGCCCGTGGGAGACGCATGGGTGAAGATCGATGTGATTGATACTGGCGCATTTATTAACCTGAATACTGCAACTGCAGCAACCCTGGAGAAGCTGCCGGTATTCAATCAGAGTACAGCGATTCCCGATGCAATTGTAGACTGGCGGACGCCCGAGACGACAGCGACTTCAGATGGAGCCAAATCAACTTATTACCAGGGCCTGACTCCCGCATATAACTGTAAAGACGCTCCTTACGACACGGTTGAAGAGCTGCTGCTCGTGAGCGGAATGACGCCAACGATTCTTTATGGAAGTCCCGGCGGAACAGGCATTAGCCCTGCTGATAACCAAAAGACCTATAGCAGTGGCGTTAATCTTCTGTCGAGCGACAGCGGTTCTCGGCAAGCAAAGCCAATTGGAGCTTCTTCTGGGGTAGCCTCAAGCAGGCAAACCGCCGGCGCTGCGACGACGGCTACAACTTCGGCGACCACGCAGTGGGACACGGTCTATTCGAATAGTACCGTTCCTCTGTCCGAGATATTGACGGTAGCGGCTTACGAGCGGAATATCGCCGCAGACGGAACTGCCCGGATTAATATCAACACCGCGACTGCTGCCCAGCTGCAGGGTATAGGCCTTTCAAGCACTTTGGCTGCCGCAGTTGTTGCGTATCGAAACCGACAGTCAGGGACCACAGGCGGGTCAGGTACGGGTGGTGGCGGCGGCGGCGGCACGGTACCTAGGCCGACAACGCCGGCTACACCTGCAGCTAGGGCGGACGACATGCAGTTTAGCCGCCAGACTGCCGGTGGAAGGCCCACGGGATCGGGCGCCACAGGCGGCACCGGTGCGATGGGCGGAACTGGTGGTGCGGGCGGCGCCGGTGGCACGGGCGGAACTGGTGGGACCGGGGGAACCGGGGGCGCAGCTAGCACAACTTTCAAGACAATTGCGGACCTTATGTCCGTTAACGGAATTACAGCGCAGGTTATGCAGCAGATCGCAGATTACCTGGCGGTAGACTCGAGCCAATACCATACTAGTCTGATCAATGTAAACACGGCGCCTGCAGAAGTGCTGGCTACCGTTCCAGGTATGGATCAAACGACGCTTGATGCCATTACACAGTTTCGCCAGAGCGGCCAAACATTCCAAACGCTCGGCGATATCTATGCTCTATCCGGCGTAACTCGAGCGCAATTACAGAGTGTCGCTGGCTCGCTGTGTACGAAGAGTTCCATTTACCGCGTTCGCGTTCGCGTTCGCGTTCCCGGACAGCAAGGTGAATATGCCGTCCAGGCATATGTTCAGATGACGGACAACGGTCCGCAGTTAATGCAATATCGTGAAGTGCCGCGGTTGCCTGGCTGGGCATACTGGGTGCCATCGCCCAAACTTATTGCGCCGACAACGAATCCGGCAAGCGGTACCTCGATCGGACAGTAATAGTCTAACTACAGTGTGATTCAGATGCGATGTATGGAGGGGCAACGTGCCAACGAATCAACCCGCGCGTGGTGCGGGACAGACGAATTGCATAGCGCTGGACCTTGGTGAGGCGGCCATTCGTGTCGTTGAAATGGAGCTATCCAGCTCCGGCGACGGCACGCTTAATAGAATACTGAAACGAGGCTCTGCACCGCTTCCACCACACGTGTGGAACGATCTTCCGGCAAACCGCGAGGCGTTCGCGGCAGCATTGCGAGGTGCACTTGCGAGCGCAGGTATATCTGGGCGCAGCGTGGTTGCATGTATGCCACGGCGCCTGGTAACCGTACGATTCGCTCGATTGCCAGCTGCTCCACCGGAACAGATGAAGCAGATGGTCATGTTCGAGGCGCAACAGTACATTCTGTTCTCTCTCGACGAAGTCGTTCTGGACTATCACCTGCTAAAGGAGCCCCTGCCAGGCTTTGGCGCATCTGCCCATGATGACATGGAGACGGTGCTGCTCGTGGCGGCGCGGCGATCGCTGATTGACGAACTTCTGGCAATCTTTGACAAGGCAGGGCTGGAGTTAAGACAATTGTCGGTTTCGGCGTTAGCACTTGCCGAACATGCTCGTGACGTGATTGAGCCGACAGCGTTAATTGACATTCAGCCTGGTTCGATGGATGTTGCGGTAGTAGCCGATGGCATGCTCCTATTCACACGCGCCACGGCGCTCGAGCTTGAAGGGATATCTCCCGATGTGGCCCAGCGAAAGCTTGATGAAGAGGTTGCACGCTCCTTTACGGCGTACCAGAATGAGTTTAGAAGTAAGGTGCTGTCGCACGTTTATCTTTCCGGCTCAAGTGCTGCAGTTCGAGATGCAAGTGTATTAGAGCGCTCACTGAGCAATATTCTGGAAATGCCTGTTTCGCAATTGCGGAACCGGATAATACCATCCGCGGACCCCGAGCTTCTTGGTTTCGCGACTGCTTCGGGCCTGGCACTACAGACGATGCCTCAGGGCCTGGTGCCAATTTCGTTAGTTCCGGATGAGCGCGCTGAACGCCTTGCGCGGCAGTCAAAACGACTGAAACAGCAGCTTGGAACACTCACCGCGGCGGCTGCTATATTTGCGATTATCTGGTTCGGCCGCGGCGCGATGGCAGCGCACGCAATTCGAGACAAGGATACAATCGCAGCCAACAAGATTCTCAAAGACACAAAGACGTCGCTTGCAGTGGTTCAGAAGAAGCATGACAAGCTTACCTCTCTTGATCAGGACCTGGTTCGAGCGCTGGATCGAAATCACAGTGCCGTGGATATGGTCGTAGCGCTTCACAGCGCATTGCCGCCGACCTCGGATATTTGGCTCACGCAGCTCACCTTCCAGCGCAACGGCCTTCTAACATTGCGGGGGGAGAGTCGCAACTCCACGGCTCCTACAGATCTGGTGCTGGCATTGCAGGCCTGTGGCGCCTTTAGTGATGTGAAGCTCGTTGATATGAGCGATGCCCAGGAGACTAACCTTGTAGCGGCTCCCCCGACTCCTGCCGCCGATACAACTCCCGATTTCCCGCTACCCGGGTTTGATACCGGACAGGCACAAGGAAACAACCAGAATAACCCGCAATTCCCCGGGATGAACCCTAATTTACCGGGCCAAGGTAACGGTGCACAGGGTTATCCCAACGGTCAGCCTGGCAGCAGCGTTCCCAGTTGGAATGCCGGTCCAGGGGCAGGTACAGGGCAGCCGACATTTCCAGGCGGTGATGGCTCTGGAGCCGTGCCATCGTTTCCACAGAGGTTTAGACGAGGCAACCGAGGTGGGGTCCAGGGGGGTGATCAGACAGCACAACCCGACACGTCAACCCAAATATTTATTGCGCCCGATCCGTCTTCTGGCGGTGGTGGACCTGTTCAAATACTCGCTGTTCCGGCCGCACCGGTTCAGGTACCCGGTGGCAGCAGGCAAGTCGTGATTATGCCAGATGCCCCGGCCAAAACAACGACAAAGCCAGCGCCTAAACCAAGGCAGCGGCCAGGCGCTGGACAATCAGGAAATAACACTGGTGCGGTAACAATGCAGGCTGGCGTAACCACGGTACCCCGTGCGTCGTCTGTTCCATTGAGAAGGGCGACAAAACCGGTGCGGATTGCTGGCCCGACGAAGGTTACGCGGACTAGCTTCATCATAACCTGCAAAGTTAATCCGAACAGTACTGACCTGCTTGCGGGAATTTCACTAACACCGGTCAAAGTGGCATCGCCCACACCGGGTAAGAGTGTGAAGAAGAAGGCTGTCGGTTCTGATACCTCGGACGAGAGCGGAGATTAGGATGCAGATTAGCCCACGAGAAAAGAGACTGGTTGGCATTGGTGCTGTCATTCTCGTCATCATACTCATTTGGAATTTCCTTACGCCGTCTGGCGGCGGAGCGTCGACAAAAGGATTGGTATCCCTGGCTAAGGCGCGATCGGACACGGACTTAAACCGCAGGAATCAGGCACGGCTGGAGCGTGAGACAAAGGAAATCGATCCCGTTATCGACAAGCTCGCGTCTAACACGCCTGCAGATCGTCTTGTACCTGAGACCGTTAAGAGCCTTCAAACTATCGCAACAAAAGCTGGTGTACATATTCGGGAGATAAAACCCGTTCGGCCTAAGCTATTGGCCTCAACGATGGGCTCTAGCGTGCCGTTGGAAATTCATTTTCTGGCTCCATTTCAGCCCAACGCGATGAAATTTCTCTATTATGTAGAGGATCCGTCCGGTAGGATGGTTATCGACAAACTGGATATTTCCTCTGCGGATCCACGCAAGAAGACTGTTGAAGTATCGGCTCAGGTGTCTGTGTTTACTAGAAACACTACAGGCGCCGGCACATCAGATGCAGGAGATAAGAACAATGCAACAAGCTCGAAATAAGAAATCATCTCATAGGCCAGAACGCCGCTTAGTATCAAACGTTGATATTGTAAGTGTCAGCACAAGGCCGGCTGCAGTTGCAGGTGTTTGTCTAACTGCAGCAGTGGTCGGGGCGCTTATTCCATCAGGCCAGCGGGCGGCCGAGAGCCGACCTGCCAATGTATTCAAAGTACATGAACTGGCCACACAATCAGGGAAATCAGCTCCTTCCGATAAGAAAGTACCTGCGGGAGTTTCTAAGACAGCATCGGTCTCGGCGGTGACATCGACAGATGCGTCGGGCAGGCGGAGCCTCGCTTTTTACACGGGCGACGTGAGGGCTACTATGTTTAGCGAGCCGGTATCTGCGGCGCCCGGCTCCGCGGACGCAGGAAAGACAAAGGCAGTTCCACCTGCGCCAGTAGATCCGTTTGCCGATTGGAGTTTCACCGGCAGCGCTAAAATCGATGATGAGACGGTTATCATCGTTGAGAATATAAACACGCATGATGGCATCTTCCTTCCCAAAGGCGATGATTTTGAGGGCTACAAAGTTGATAGTGTAGATGGCAAATTCCTCACACTTCTGAAGGGCACGTCCGTTAAGATGATGCAGGTGTCTATGAACACCAGCGTTATTCCTCTCAAAACTAGCGCAGCGTTCCTTTCTGCAAAAGCGCCAGATGCTAGTGCTCAACCGCCCGCAGGATTCTCGGCCGATCAGATTGCTCAGTGGATGGCAATGCGAGCGATGGGTGGAATGAACGGTGCTCGCGGCGGAATGCAGGGCGGCCGCGGCGGTGGCGCTGGAGGATTCGGCGGCGGAGCCGGAGGATTTGGCGGCGGCATGAATGGCGGCCGAGGTGGTGGTGGTTTTGGCGGTTTCGGCGGCTTTGGCGGCGGAAGGCGCGGTGGAGGATAGACCCTCGGATCTTGCAGGGTAGCGATTCCCTCTATTCACTCTTAAGTCGATGATTCGTGTAGGTGCTTCTGGCGCCTGACTTGTAGATTTAGTTCAGCATATGAACAGT
>CAIXIX010000435.1 GCA_903919615.1 uncultured Chthonomonas sp. | reverse complement strand
TCAATACCTGCGGTTACCTGGGCACGGTCAAGCGATAGTTTGATTGTGCGCAGGTCAACTTGGCCCCACAGTATCTCCAGACACGCATAATAGCCATGAAAATCGCGTCGCTGGCTGAATACGCCCCAGGCTGTGCCGAGGGACACAAAACATCTAAAGTCATCGCGATTAACCTTGGGCAAAACTTCAAGATGCTGCCTGTGTGCGTCGTAATGGTAACCCGAAAGCGCCAGCATAAGGCTCCACGAAGACATTGCTCGCGCATAGTGGTGACCACATTCAAACTCGTTCCAAGGGTTGCGCTTTGCGCCATCATGGCGGTCCCGAACGCCGCGTACGATCGCGAGGCCCTCTTCAATCAGGCCCTCGTAGATACAGTGCGCTGCCACCTGGTACTCTATCCCGGTCCAAACTTCGTCGGCGTAGGGGAACGGGTATTGCGGCCTACCACCTGTTGGCCATGTGCAAAGTAAAAGCCCCGCTTCATCGTTGAGAGCATAGACACGCTGAACCGACTCATGCTGAGACAGATCGTGTTTGAAGTTATATTTGAATATTGAAACCAGAGCAGATTTCACCTGTTCTGGAGGCAATAGGTCACCAAGCCCAACAACATGCGCGAACCACTGGCCCAGCAGTTGATCCGCAAGGCAGCCTTCGCCATACTGATACCTGGGTTCGGTATCCTTCAGCATTGAATCCGGATGCGTGCTCGAACTGACCTTTTCGCGAGTCGATAGCCAGAGGTCAGTATTCACAATCTGGCGATAATATTCGCCATTCCAGAGTAGCCTTGAATAGAGTTCTCGACCGCTCTCATAAACTTTACGATACTCAGCCGCCTTGTTGGCATACCCGAGCGCACGAGCCATCTCCTCAGCCGCACGCAGAGCCCCGAGATAGAACGTACCCATCATGGTGTTGGGCCCATAAAACTCGATATCGTATGTGTTGTGCTGCTTGCCCTCCATAACACCGTCACGGTCGGCGTCCCACCCGCCGGTAGCCCAAGCGTGATCGAGCGCCTTTTCGATGCCGGGCCAGATAGTCCGAAGAAACGTCAAACTTCCAGACTGCAGCCACTCTCTATACGCCTTCATGATCGTGCCCATCTGCCCATCAGCCGCAGGCATATGCGCCCATAAATCGCCAACGAGTGGTAGCAGAGTTCGAAACGCCATGTCACCATCAGCACGCGTATTGTGCTCAAAATCGGTATGGCGGACGGTTCGTTCTAACTCCGGGAAGAGAAGCGCCGCAGTCTGCACATAGTTCCATACGTGCGTACAGTTCATGGGGCAGCAGCCGGAGTTGTCGCCGCAACCCTCAAAGGCGTTCATCCTGCCGTCTTCAGTTCGAAGTACCGTCGTTGTGCGCAAAATGGAGGCATTGGCAGATGCGGCGTCAATCACCTCTTCTGGCAGACTGCTGCTAAACACTGCATGGTGATATGCCCTGGTCTCCTGCTCCATTCGCTCGCGATGCTGGGCAGCATAGGTCGCCACTTCCCATGCATCTGCCCATTGCGTTGCATACCAATTACCGAGTCGCTTGCCCTTGACGGCCGTTTCACTGTTCCATGTATTCGTCAGATTTGGGAAGTGCCAGCTCAGGATAAATGGCAGCGTCGTCGTCTGACCGGGCTCAAGTACCGCTCTAAGCCCAAGCACACCGACATCGGTTTGTCCCTCCGGCGATGGGCTCTCAATTGCATTGGATGCAAGTGATCCACGCCCAAGAGTAAACTCATCCCAGAAATTTTGAATGTCGTCCCACCAACCAGCACGCTCATATCTGAGTTGGAACGTCGTATCGGGCCAAGCCGTTGCGATTGCCAGAGAGCCATATTGCGGTGAGGCCGGGTCGTATCGCCCGCTGGTCATAAATATGCCTTCGAGATCGTCGTCGTCTCGCCACGAATTCAGATTTTGCCCGAATTGACTGTTAAATCTGTTTCCAAGCTGATCGCTGCCACTGTATCCAACTGCATTTAGGAGACTGCAGGCGATCGTGACGCGAACGGTTTTGTCTGTAACATTGGTTACAGTCCAGTCAAACATGGCGAGCGGCAGTCCAGAATCCTTCGCATTCATCGGGATGAATGGATTGTAGGCTTCTAACCTAACTTGCAGTGGCAGCGCTAGATCTTCGAAATCTATCCCGGCGAACGGATATTCGCCGCGAAACGTCGCATCTTTCATTCTTGGAAGCCCTGATACACGCCCGGTAGACAGTCCAAAGCCAGAGGCGTAAGGCGGTTGGATTCGTCGTTCAAGAACCCGAGCGACTCCGGGTCTATCCTGCTCTTCTGCATAGATTGCAAAAAAGGTATACGGCAGGCTCTTACCCTTGCCAGGTCGGTTGAATATCTCCCAGTCTTGAAGCTGTCCCCGGCCACCAAGGGAAACTGTGCCAGTTCCAATTCCCCCAAGGGGAAACGCAACTTCACGCAGGGAATCGCCATTGAACGTACGCATGAGTCTCTCCTGGTAAAAACATGAGAATAGTGGGTTTCGATTACTATTGAGATTCCCTGTTCCGACGATAACTCCTCCATTTGATAAGCGCCAGGGAGTAACTGCGCTCAAAGGAGCTTTATGGAGGTAGAGTTTTGCAAGGATTAAATGTCAGGGGGTGAAACATGTCTGATTTAACTCATCTCGATAAGCACGGAAATGCTCACATGGTCGACGTCTCGGCGAAACCTGTTTCAGAGCGCACTGCAACGGCAAGAGGCGAGGTGAGGCTCTCTCCGGCAACGGTTGCGTTACTTCGTTCTGGTGATGTTCCTAAAGGAGACGCACTTGCTGTGGCGCGAATCGCGGGGATTATGGCAGCCAAGAACACATCGTCGCTCGTACCGCTCTGTCATCCCCTCATGTTATCAAGCGTTAAGGTAGACCTCGAGGTCGTGGATTCGGGGGTCGAAATTTCAGCAGTAGTTAAAATAGCCGGTAAAACAGGCGTGGAGATGGAGGCGCTCACAGCAGTGTCCGTAGCCGCACTCACTATCTACGACATGGTTAAGGCCGTTGATCGCGACGGTGTAATTTCGAATATCAGGCTCGTGCACAAATCGGGAGGGGTGAGGGGCGAATACACCCGGTCTGAATCGTGAACTTCGATTCTAAATGTGGAAAACTTGCAACCAGTTGCAAATATAACTCGGACACTCTATCGTTATTGGCACGAAACATGCATCTAGCACCATGGTTAATTATCTGATCGAGCCACTTAACGCTCGGGCGCGAGAGCGGTAAATCCTCGTCGGTACAACAATCCTCGTGTGAGAGTTTCCGGCACTCGTCACATGCACGCTTTTAATCCTTACGGCCTTTGCCGTTTCGATTATGGGCGTTGCAGTTAACGAACTGGGCGCACTGCCAGGCAGCATGCGCTCCATTTTTCAAGGAGAGTGTCAATAATGAATCGAAAAGCGACCGCAGTCGCTCGTGCGTTAGCCCTACTCGCGCTGGGTTCCCTTGGGGTTGCGTCTAGAGTCTCTGCAGACGAGTACCTAAAACTCACGAATGTCACCAGCAACGGATTTACAGGCTGGCTAGGAACCACTTATGTTACGGGCACGCTGACCGACACCCGAAACATCTATTTTAATACCCCGAACAACGGTTCCACTTCCAGGTTTTCCACGCACACGAACGACAGTTCCGCTCAGTACAGATACTCTAACGTCTATGCCCTCGCCTCTCCAAATCTAGATCAGGTGGGTTTCCAGGCATCAACCATTCGGTCTTCTGACCATGGTGATATCGGCAATCTAACGCTCACCTTCTCGAAACCGATAGGAAACCTTGATCTCGACATTGCAGGGTTAACGGCAACAACTATGACGTTTGCGAATACTGGTGGTGTGACGGGAATCAGTTACGGGAGCGGCAACGGTGGTTCTAGTGCAACGGATGGTCTTGGAGTTGACTCAGCTACCGGCGAGATTTACGACATTAACCCTAACACATCGTCGGCTCAGCCGACCACCCAATCCCCCCTCACGACTGGCCCCAGGTCTGCATATGGTTCTATCGGTATCGACGGCGGTGCGATTTCTACTATTACAATCTCGTGGAGCGACTACGGTAATCTTAACGACTACGGCTCATTCACTCTACATACAACTCCGGAGCCAGGAACCTACGGCCTCTTAATTGGCTTCACATTAGCGAGCGGAAGCATGTTTGTAAGGCGCCGACGACGCGCTTAGCTAATACACTGTCTCGCTTAGCACGCCCCGGCATGCCCCAATTGCATGCCGGGGATTTTATTTTCTGTATCGCACAAACAAAAGAATCTATAATAATAATGGTTGTGTTCAAAATTAGGTGCGGCTGAACGCAGAAGTCTGGCGGTACATCATGTTGATCAGGAAGAGAATGCGTCTAGTTTTTGCTTTGTGTATGCTCTGCAGCATTGGAAGCGCCGCTGTCGCGAGAGCTCAGATTCGCGCTTCGTCCGATCCTCTCCGGTTGCCTACGCCAGGCTCCGTCGCCTCCATGGGAGTCAACATCCATTTTACGGACCCTGCAAATGGCGAGTTGGAACAGCTTGCAGCAGCCGGATTCAAATGGATCAGAATGGATTTTGCATGGGGCGGCATTGAGCATACAAAGGGGAACTATGACTTTTCTGCATACGACCGCCTTACTGCTCAGTTAACTCGATTTGGGATTCGAGCCATCTACATACTGGATTACGGCAACGATCTGTACGAAAAGGGCGCGCCAAGGTCGCCAGAGGCACGCACAGCATTTGCAAAGTTCGCCGCAGCAGCCGTAGTGCACTTCAAGGGACACGGGATCCTGTGGGAGATGTGGAACGAGCCCAACGGTGGCTTCTGGCTACCTAATGCAAATGTAGACGAATACATCGCTCTTGCGCTAGATACCGGCAAGGCAATAAAGGCAGCAGCTCCCCAGGAACTATATATTGGCCCTGCAACCTCTGGCATGGACTTTAACTTCATTGAGCCGTGCTTCAAAGCCGGTCTTTTGAAGTACTGGGACGCAGTCTCGTTTCACCCCTATCGAGATTCTGCGCCTGAAACTGCCATCCCTGATTTTGACCGCGTTAAATCCATGATTAAGCAGTATGCGCCTGCGGGTAAGAAGATCCCAATTCTGAGTGGCGAATGGGGTTACTCAGAACTGTACGGCGGACTCAATCTTGATCTGCAAAGCCGGTATATCGTTCGCGAGTTCCTCACCGATATCTTCAACGATCTAATTGTTTCTATCTGGTATGATTGGCACGATGATGGCCCGGATCCGAAGGAGACGGAACACCATTTTGGAACCGTGTTTCAAGACTATCAACCAAAACCAACTTATCTTGCGGCAAAAACGCTAAGTGCACAGCTCGGCGGATTCACGTTTAACAAGCGCCTCATGTTAAACGATATTTCCGATTACTGTCTACTCTTTACGGATAAGACAGGACACGTATGTCTGGCTGCGTGGACCGTATCACGAATTGCGCATGATGTCGTTATTCCTGCGAGCGCTGGTCGATTCCATGCCGTCAACTTTACCGGCAGTGTGGAAGAAGTCGCATCGGATGGCAATGGTGTGAAAATTCGCATCGAAAATGCTCCAGTGTATCTAAAACCTGAAGGTGACAACAGCCAATTGAAGGTCGCGGCCGCCTGGTCTGCAGTTCCGCAAACCGCCACAGCGGGAAGCGAGTCCGACGTTAAGAAAATCATTGCTGCAGCGCTTCGCCTGCCAGAGAACTCGAACGTGTCCAATATTTCCGTGCTAAACCTCAACTCTGGCGCATCCGTCACCCTTCAGAGGCAAGGCGGCGATCCTGGTTCTGCCGCCAGCCTCTCACCCGTCATCGGCGTTGGGCAAGGCTGTACTCTGGAAATAACCCTTGAGACCAGTCATCACGCCAAGTATCGTCAGCAGATATATCTTCAGCCAATACATCCGCTGAATTTCTCAGCCGCTCCCACACGTGAAGGAATTACTCCGGTCTATATTGTAAATCGCACAGGAGCAGCGTTCAAGGGCCGTATCAGCCTGGTCGGTGAACCGCAAAGCACAACCGAGATGGTTTTCCGCAGAGGTGAGACCTCAAAGATAGTGGCCGTGAAGTCCAAGGAACAGACCGATACAAACTACTCTGTACAACTGCTTTTTGAAGAGCTGGACGCATCTGGCAAATGGCGGACATCGCTCAAGACTCCCGTGTTAAAGTACACGCCGTTTGCGTCGTTTCAAGATGATTCGACTCCATCGGTCCGGTCAGACGAGTTTACTCTGGTGCCGGATGGTGATCCTAAAATCGGTTCAAAACTAACCATGGAGGTTGTGCCTGCCCCGGAAGGGCTTCCTGGGCACAATCGCCGTGCTCTCAATATTCACTACGAGTTTGAGCCCGGCTGGAAGTTTTTAAAGTTGCTGCCTCAGGGCAAGTACAGAACGCCACTTACAGGAACTCCCTGGCATCTGGGCATGTGGGTTTATGGCGATAACTCAGGGAACATCCTTAATATGCGCTACAGTGACAGCGCCGGCAAGACATTCCAGACGAGCGCGGGCGCCATCACATGGACAGGCTGGCGTTTCGTGCAGTTTTCCCTGGACCCTCGCGAAGCATCGCACTGGGGCGGCGACGACACAAGTAATGCACAATATCCTATTACTTTCGACACGGTAGTGCTGGTAGACAGCGCGAACCGAAAGGGTGGAAAGGGCGAAATCTGGGTCGCGGATCTAACATTGATTCAGTAATCGGAAGGCTCAACAATGCAATGATTGAGTGGAATCTGAAGCATTTTTGACTGCCCGGTGCGTAATATGTTAGGGCGATGAAATAGTACATCCCATATGCCACCTTAGCACTCATATCGCAGTGAATGCTTAACATACTCTGTAGGAATCACCGCATTCGTTACAACGTCAATAAACATGTTCGAGGAGAAGAGAGATGTCGTTAGCAAAAGTTGGTCAGCCAGCACCCGATTTTACAATGAAATCCGCAAAGCCAGGAGATACGGCAAAGACCGTTGGCTCCCCGGTATCCCTGAGCGATTACAGTGGAAAATGGCTGGTGCTGTTTTTCTATCCACTGGACTTCACGTTTGTATGCCCAACCGAGATAACGGCGCTGTCAGATCGTTTTGACGAATTTGCGGGGATCGACGCAGAAGTTCTTGGCGTATCCATCGATTCGCAATTCTCCCATCTCGCATGGATCAACACTCCGCGCGAACAGCATGGTCTTGGCACCCTCAACTTCCCGCTTGCTTCCGACCTTACCAAGGAGGTTGCGCGGGCCTATGGTGTACTGATCGAAGAGGCAGGCATCGCACTTCGCGGCCTGTTTATCATCGACCCCAATGGCTTGCTTCAGTATGCCGTCGTTAACAGCTTGAACATCGGCCGCAGCACCGATGAGACCCTGCGCGTACTTCAGGCCCTTCAGACGGGCGGACTATGCCCATCCGACTGGAAGCCTGGCAAGCCGCTTCTAACCGTATAAGCTCACTCAGAGCTACTTCGTTTAGGTAAAGGGACTACCGCTGTAAATCGTGGTTTTGAACCAGGTATGCAGCGGTAGTTTTGCGTTTAGGGTAAATTCACAGGCTAATGATTGATGACGGAGCATAACAGGTGAGCGAACTCAAAGAGGTGATCGTTTATACGGATGGTGCATGTTCCGGGAATCCAGGTCCGGGCGGCTATGGTGTGGTGCTTCTGCACGGAGAAAAACGCAAAGAGATGTCCGCTGGATATCGTCGCACAACCAACAATCGGATGGAGCTTCTCGCAGCCATCGTCGCTCTGGAGGCGCTGCGATACCCGTGCAAGGTAATTGTCTACACGGATTCGCAATATCTGGTTAACGGAATTGAAAAAGGCTGGGCAAAAGCCTGGAAAGCGCGCGGATGGCGAAAAGCTGACGGAAAGCCCGCAATAAACCCGGATCTGTGGCAGCGACTCCTTACTGCGATCGAGGCTCACAAGGTTGGCTTTCAATGGGTACGCGGACATGCAGAAACAGTGGAGAACACGCGATGCGACGAACTTGCCGTTGCTGCGGCTCACTCATCTGAGCTGCAGGAAGATTCAGGATACCGGTAAATCGGATTGCCGTTCCGTTGCGATCGTTCGAAGCGCAAAAAAATGGCCTCCCTCACATTGCTGTGAAGGAGGCCATTGCTAATTCTACTACTGCTGATTGCTCGCGGTAATGTAGAGTTGCGGAGCGATCGTTTCGTAATAAAGGTCCGTTGTGTCCGATCGTGTGCTCGTCCAGAAGACCCACAGCTTATCGAGGTAAGGATCTTTGAACGCTGCGACCTGTCCTTCGTTCACGGCCTGATCGGTGGGCAGCGGATTCTCCGGTACAGTCTGGTCTCCACCAATAGAGGTTGAACTCATCTCATCGCCCCAGGCTACGGTGTAGGTAATCGCGCCTGAGTTTCCAGATGTGTTCGTCGCGCTATCGTAGTACTGGTATGCAACCGATATCTGATTGCCTTCATCCAGCTCTGTGAAGTAGATTCGTCCACGAACCCAGTCAACTTCATACGGCCCCCGCGCACCGGTTACAACTGGTGCAGCAGCCAGCTGCTGCTGCCCCTGGGCATTCGCTGTTCCGAGTTGGAACGGCCGGGGCAACTTAACCATGAGCCGCATCGCCTTGTAGTAGATCGTCGACTTAACGGCGCCGCTCGGGTCGCTCTTACGATACAGCACCCACATTCTGTCGAGTTCCGGGACAGAACCTCCCGAATTGAACACGACTGAAGGCGCCGTAAGATATGCCCGCGGGTTTGGCCCCCGGTCGAACACGACCACAGGAATGCTGTTGCTGCCCGGTGAATTCGCGGCGGGATGCGGCACGAAGGCCGCATCAGCCTGCCAGGCTGCAGGAAGCAGGCTTCTAACAACGTTGGTCTCATCGCGACTGGTAGATAGACGCATCAGGTACGGCACATAGCTGGCAAGTACGGTGTCCGCTGCAGCAGGCGCCAACTGCGGGAATGTGACAGAACCAGAGCTTGGATCCACGACGAGCTGACCGCCGCTTATCCCTGATGTAACATTCCCACTCAAATCCTGTGAGAGTACGTTATACGTCACCAGACCCGAGGCAGGATCGATATTGCCAAGCTGTGGCAGGCCATTGTTAACTCCGGCAACGGGCAGCTTCGTAACAGGATCGAGCTTGAACTTGTAGTTAAGATGCGAGTACTGGTTTGTTCCGCTCTGAACCATATCGATCTGAATGAGACCATCTGTCGCGTTGGTTCCAACGGATCCGTTTACGCCTGTGCCCAATGCCCAGAAGGCGTCGCGAGACACGTAGGTATTCGAACCGCCCACCCTGCTCATTACCTCGAAGTTAACTGTTGGCAGCGGAGCTAACGTCAGCGACCCGAGGGTACCGTTAGTGTTGCTTCGATTGACCAGGTATCTGGCTAACAGAACTTCAACTTTCTGTCGGTTCTTCAGGACGCCAGTGAACGCGAGGTCAATTGCGTCTTGGTAGCCGCCGTTCACCCACACTCTTCGATAGGTTGGGTATGGATTTGACTGGGATACCAGGGATCCTGGCAGCGGAAGCTGCGTATCGGCGGACCAGATGTTGCCTGCTGACGGATCGAAGTTCGCCCCGACATTCGTTGTGGCTGCCACATTATAGTAGATCTTGGCATTCGATCCACTGCCCGTGTGCCAGAACAGGTACAGGAACTTCTGCGCTGCTGCTCCACCATTGGCAGGCAGCTTAAGCAACAGTGGTTTCGGGCTCAGCTTCACCAGCGTCGGATCGTTCATTAGCGAGAACGTCGGCCCCGTTGGCAGCCCGGCGCTTGCAGAGCTTGTTGCTCCAACGGCCTGGAAGAAGGTACGGACGTCGGTAACCGAACCTGCATTGGTGTTTGTGGAGGTGGTAACCTTGTCCACCTGTCCCTGCCAGAAGAGGTAGGCCTCTTTGTCAGTCGCATCAATACTGCCGTAACCACCTAGATAGTTGATGGCAGGTGCGACAGCCGGGGTCGATAGTCGAACAGTCGCAGGGTTCGGCACGCCTGCGAGGAATGGCGGAATGTACTGGCCCACCTGAGCGCCCAACTGATCAGGGTTCTGAGTAGACGGGAACAGATTCTGTAAGGATGCCGGAGAACCGGTACCAGCCGGGCCATAGCCAACGAACTGCAGCGGATTGGTCCACCAACTGACTACAGCGTTTGATCCGCCGTTCGCGAAGTTAAAGTCGCCAAAGAACGGTGGGTAGACACCGCTATTCGTGTATGGCGCAGTTAACTTGCTGATCGCAAGAGACCATGGCTGAGTAGAAGTTGGCGCCACGCCAGACGCTGTTCGGTTTGTAGCCCAATACAGGAAAAGCTGTCGTGGGTCTACACTGCCGCCCAGAGATCCTGGCGACATCCATACCGCCGGCATAGTGTTTGCGCCGGACGAGCTTGTTGCCAGTGAACCGATACTATCGATCTGTGGCAATACTCCCGCGCTGAAACCACCTGTAAGTCGCGATTCGCGGACGGTCACTTTTAACGCAAACGTGGGATTTGCCACGATCTCATTAGCAGATCCGCTGCTGGATACATTCAGGATGGAGTCGTTGCTTACTCCCGGTGCGAACACGTTCGACGAGGATGCGAGCCACTCTTTCCACTGTGGAGGCGTGCTGTCTTCAAAAACGCCAACTGTATTGGCATAGGTGCCAACGGGTGTGCCGATAGGAATAGCTAATCCGACCTTCGGCAATCCGAAGTAACTCTGCACGCGATATGGCAATCCACCTATTGTCGTCGTGCCAGAAGGATCTAGGACGTACACATTCAGATCTGGCGCATCGTGCGGCTTATCCGGGATGGTAAGCGTGTGGCCCGTCGCGTCGCCAATTCTCGGCTTGCTTACCGTAGGCTGGGGCTGCAGACCGTCTGCCCATCCGGTTACGCCAAGATTCAGGCTGTTCGTAGCTATCAGCGATCCGTTTACGCCGTTAACTGCAGCCACGTCTTGCCCTGTAACATATGGGTTGCCGAGCGGCCACACTGGATGCTCCAGGAATGCCAGGTTTACCACACTTGGGTTGGCGTTCAGACTGATGTGATCGAGCGAAGAAACCAGTCCCAGGTTACCAACGCCAGCGCCACCGAATGCGGCGGCAATCAAGGGCGAGATGCTCAGGTTATTCACCTGATCACTATTCAAGCGAAGGCTAACGGCCTGTCCGGACGTTGGGCTAGCCAGCAGGGCACGCGAATATGGGCTTACGGTTGCGCCATTCACGCCTGCCAGTTTGGCGATTCGGACATTCACCAGATTAACGTTGCTTTCCGACACCATGGTAAATGGCTGGAATAGCTGACCCAGCGCCGATGGAGACGGATCGTCCCACGGCGATGCGGTGTTTGGTACAGGTGTACCGCCAAAAACTGGTGAAACAAGCGTTGGAGTAAGAGGCCAGTCTCTGCTTCCCGTTGGTGAGAATGGTATTCTCGGGGAGCCGGATATCAGATCCGAGAATCCAGCGCCGTGCGCAAGTTTACCTAGATCAAGAGTTGTTTCTTGAACGCGCATCTTTATGTTCGGTGGGACGGTAAGTCCAAGATCGAACGTTCGGTTGGCGGTCGAAGAGCTTCCAGGATTTAGAGCAACACCCGCAAACTGGATAGCAAGGCGACCTGAGTTTATAGTGGATCCCGGCGCCACATTTACAGGAGGCGGCACTGCGCGTACGGTCACAGTCGCCGTATATCCTGCCGCAGGGAACTGAAGCGCATCGCCGAGGTTAACCGGTGTTCCTGTCGTTACCTGCATTGGGCCGATTACATTACTGTAGGCAACGCCGCTGCCACCGATGTAGTTCTGACCGAAATTAAACGTATTTCCGTTTGGCAGCGTCGTGCTGGTCTGTCCTCGGTTCACGTTTGCAGGTTGGTACTTGGGAACTGAGATGTTCAGGTTGAGCTGCGTTGGCACGATTAAGCGAGACTTAACATAGTCGCCGCTTGGGTTCGTATTTAATGTCGGGTTCGTATCGTGATAGACGGGTCCATTCATATAGACGTAAGAATGGATTGCATCCTGGCCTGATGCCGTGGTGATTTGAACGTTGTTCTCACCCAGATTTGGATAGTCCCGCGAGCCCGACGAGCCATAGCCGCTTGTGCCAGGCAGGATTTCCCAGGGCAGCGGATTCATGACAGCGGTTGGGCCGCCATACCACCGAGGAGCCTGGGTTTGCACCTGAAGTCGCAGGCCTGTGGTACCGGAAACACGTCCGATGGCGCTGCGGTCGACTGCGAAGAAAGCATTGGTTGGCTGTCGGCTGTTGTCTAGCGCCTGATACGATGTGCCGGAACCATCCGGGATCATACCGACAGGAGCGAACAGATCCTTGAATATCTGACCGCCAGCGCCTACCTTAACAGCACTGACGCTCTGGCGGTTACCGTTTGCCAGCAACTCTGCGAGGTTGTTGGCCCCGTTGTCAACGCTGCCTGTCCATCCGATGACGTTCGGGTTGTTTGTCCCAGTCATATCCGCATTCGCGCTGCTGGAACCGG
This sequence comes from uncultured Chthonomonas sp., assembly GCA_903919615.1. Classification (GTDB taxonomy): domain Bacteria; phylum Armatimonadota; class Chthonomonadetes; order Chthonomonadales; family Chthonomonadaceae; genus CAIXIX01. Next base: position 3,705 of record CAIXIX010000435.1, on the reverse strand, counting down.
GAACGTAACCACGTACGGTAAGGCCGAGCGGGTTCGTGATTACAGCATTGCGACCAGCAGGAATTCGCTGCGGATTGGGGTAGACAATCGCACCGCCGCCACCCGGACTGATATCGAATCCTGTCCAGATACTTTGTCCGGACGTCAGTGAATTTGAAGTGTCGGTGCTTGTTTGAGACGCGCCGCTGACAACGACCTGCTGCGTGATCGTAGCCGTCACAGTGACCTTACAGCCTATACCACCCGGAGCGAATGGAGTGCGCTGCGAAGGTGTTAGCGGTATCTTGATCTTTGCGACCCACGGGTAGACGCTGTCCGTCGCACCCGTAAGAGTTCGCATCATATTGGTATCGTCCAGACCGTAGATCTTCAGGTTGTTGTGTTCACTCTGAGTCAGGCCATTATCGTCTGGCCATCCAGCAGGAGCTACCTGACCGGCAAATGTTGGAAGCTGCAGGCCATTTGGCGAAGCTAATCCGAGCGGTCCAACGAGTTGCCCGGTTGCAGGGTAGGTTGTTGGTGTCCCGCCAGGCTGTGTTAAGGTGAACACAACCGAAATGGTCGGCTGAGCTATCCCGTACACTGTAAGCGCGGGGTTCTGCGGATGTGCGTGATATACGCCGGCTGCCGCGATGTACAGATTGTCGCCCCAGTCTGCCGCATAGACGGAGCCTGCGACATTTGCCGTTTGAACTGCCGCGGTTTTAGAATACGCGTTGCCATTCTCATCGCGCAGCGGAGTTACATTGGTCGCTGGAGGAGTCAGGTTTCCCGGCTGCGCGAAATTCGGCGCCTGCATCATCGCATTAAAGTTGTTCAGGTTGTAGAAATCCACGGTTCGAACATCCACCGTCAAGGTGCCAATGCCAGGTGCAAACTGCGCCGGTTCGCCCGTACCCAGGGTGTTCTGATCGTAGTTAACTCCCGTCCCAATTCCGTACGCCCTCAATTGGCCATCATCACTACCAGCAAAGAGCATTCCGTTCGCAAGCGCCATACCGCTTCGCCCTTGCCCGCTGTCAGATTGTGACCAGATAATTGGAAGCGTAGGCGCTCCATTTATTGTCTGTGGCAAAGCCCCGAAACCCCACAGAGTTCCGTTACTGTCTCCAAAGGCTAACGCCGTTTGTGAGGCTTGAATTGTGCCAGTTACCGACCAGATCGGCTGCGTCTCGAGTTGCGTAACGATCGGCGCGGCACTACAGGTTGCTGCAGTCACAATTGAGCCGGTCGCTTGAAGTTGAGTTGCGCTGCCATTCGGGCCGAATGGATTTAGCATCATTAGTGTGCCGGTGCCACCGTCCAGTACATAGAGCTCATCGGCCGAGAAGTTCGAAGTTGAGCCGTTCAGGTTCAGGTCGTTTTGCGTGACGGCAACAGGCGATGTCGCATAAAACGCATAGGTCGAAGTATCGTTAGGATCATTGAACGGAGGATTGGCGGTTGCCGGGAAGATCCAGTTTGGTGTATTGACGGCCGAAGCGGAGATTTCTGGCAATGCAAAGACGTGACCGGCGGCCGTAAAGTAGATATTCCTGCTGCCATTCGTCGCCGGAAATATTACCGGACCACTGATGTCCGAGCTGTTAACCTGTGTAGGCGCAAAGGTGAGCGGCGGTGCGCTGATCGAAGGATACTGCCAGTTTAGGCGAGCCGAGTTGTTCCAGTTTGCATGCTGACTGCCTAAAACCGATGGGATATGAATGTCATCCCGGATCAAGTTAACGGCATAGAGATGCCCGTCCGTCGATGAAGCCATCACTGGCGATGTTGCAAGGCTCCCCGAGTAGGCAGGATCATATGCGGGCGCCGTGTCGAACGGCCCATACGCAACATCATCCAGAATGTAGTTTGTCGGGTTGGATACTGCAAGGAAATGATAAGCATCCGCGCCGAAGTGCGGATAGGTCCACAGCCGCTGCGTCGTGCCTGGAAGCGGAGTGGTGCCAGAGATAGGTGAAAAGTCGCCACGACCACCAGCATCGAACGCATACAGTCGCCCATTCTGAGATGGAACGACGAGTATCTGCGGGCCGGTTGGGTTACCAGGATCGTCCACTAATATCGGTGTCGCTGCAACGCCGCCAAGAGTTGAAAGCAGTGTATTGTTTGTCGATACCTGATAACTTCCTGCTAGCGAGGAATTTGGCGAAACTTCACCATCATAGTAGTGATCGGCGCCCAAAGTCTGATCTGGCACCGCGGCGCCGCCATATGTCGAAACCGGATAGGTTCCCGGAACGAAGCGCAGCCCAAATGCTGTCAATGGTACTGTCGTGTCCGTGTTCTTATAGTTTGGATCGTGATACTCATAATAAGAGCCAGCTAGCTCATTATTTGAGTTCGTGTCCGTAGCAAGAACTGGCCGGAACGACGGGTACACCCAGTAAAGATCTGTAGTTTGCTGAACTCTATCACCAATGGCGTCAAAGGCGTAGATGCGCCCAACGCCTCCGCCTGCTGACGTAGTGCCAAAAAACACCATGGGTCTCACAACGCCATCGCGGCACCTTACGTTTGTGACAAGTGGCGAGGCAGTGGTTGAGTTACCAGCAGTCACAAACGAGTCGTTCGAATCTGGTATGCCAGCATAGCGCCAGCGTACCTTCTGGTTCGATACGATCTGCACTCCACCAATAATTGTGTTCCCATTCTGGTTGTCCAGGCAGTAGAAGACAGAGGCGGAAGTCGTCGCCGTTGGATCTGGAACGAGTGGATTATAGCCGGGATCCGTTACAACCGTGTCAACGGGTTTTGTCGGATCGAGGGGTACTTCGACGCTTAGATCCTGGATCGTCTCCTGGCGAGCCAGATAGGTAAACGGGAGGACCTCGGACGATGAGACCTTTGTTGTTAGCGTGCTGTTAATCTTGTTGGTGCTAGCAACGGGCGCGGAAACCGACGCACCTGTTGCCGGCCGGAACCGCACGGAATCAGCAGTAACCATCGGCGTCGACGAATAACCGTTGGAACCGCCCGGTGAGGTACTTGTAGCGGTAATCGTGTATAGCTCTACAACAATCTGATCCGCTGGGGTTCCGTCGTACGGGAATGCTGCTTGAGATTGGCCGGGAGCCGCAATGGTGTACCAGCCTGGCCCCTCCTGGTTGATCACATAGAGGCGACTATTGACCAACTGGTTGACGGTAGAGAGGTTGATATCGCCGCCCGGGTTTACGGTGTTGTTGATGCCGTCTGTAGCAGATGTGCCCCAACTAACACGAACAAAGACGGTTGCAGAAGACGGGTGCGGGATGTTGTTAATGACTGTTCCGTCACCAGGGAGATAGAGATCGACGGCGTAATTGCCGGAAGCGAGATTATATGCTCCAGATGTGTAGTAGGCCTTGCTCTGGGTAACAGATCCTAGCGTGCTATTAATCGAAAGTACGACATCCTGTGCCCCGTATGGCAACGCTGCTATTTCACCAGCAGTGGCAGGCGTCCTCGTTCCGTCAGCGCGATTGATTAGGAACTGGTTGAAGACGGCTGGTGCAAAGGCGTAGTCAAAGTTCCACGGAAGCGTTGAATCACGATTTATTGAATTGCCACCGTTAGGGCTGCGATAATCTCCAGTTGTGCCTGGTACGGCGTCAGGAAGGCTCCAGACGGAACTGCCAGAAGATGCGAAACGCATCTGCGGCATCTGCTGAGGATCATAGCTTCCGTTGGCAAACGTGCCAGGCGGCAGCGGCAAGAATCTCG
>CAIXIX010000434.1 GCA_903919615.1 uncultured Chthonomonas sp. | reverse complement strand
TTCGAATCCCTCATCGCCCATACAAAGGCCCTTCAGCTTTGCTGAAGGGCCTTTGCTTTTGGTACCCTATCGTTTCTTCGCTGCAACAGGCGGAACTAGCTGTTTGATAAGATGGCGAACCAGAACCGGTACATCGGACATGGAAGCGACTTGAGCATACTTCTTGCCCTGCTTTACGCAAAAATCATGCGCATTTCGCCATTCTCTCCGGCTGTACTGGCTCACAAGGATCACCACATCTGCGTTGGCCAGTTCGGTATCGAACGTGGTCAGTGGCTCAGAAGGGCTGGCTGCAGGCCACACGAGATCCTCAACTTCTAGCGTCTCCTTGTACCGGTCACGAAGTGTGTCGGTAACTGCGCCGCCGAGAACTAGCAGTTTCTTACCCCGCGTCACTTCACGGATGGCTGCCACCTCCGCAGCGGGCGGGTCGCCCACAAACTCGCGCGCACCCTCATCAAGGGCTCCGGCTTCCAGGCGGCGCTCCCATTCCGTTGTGATCTCTCGCAACAGGTCTTTGAATCTGTCGTCACCTTCAAGGAAGCTGGACCAGGGTGCAAGAGCATTCCGTAATCGTCGGTCGGAGGCAGGAACGCGATGGTTCTTACACTCCCACAGGCTCTCCCGCAACACATCTTCGTCATGCTCGCCATGCTCGCCAAAATCAGGCTCAGAGAGTAGTGCAATCACATTGTCGATAAGCTGCTGACGAAACTCTTCGTCTGCAACGGGAACCCTGGCGCGCTCCCAGGCATCCTCGAGAGTTGCCGCTTTCTCCATAAGTTCAGCCATTGGAACCTTCGGCCGCAAGCTGTACAAATAACACTGATCTTCGCGAGCCCAGGTTCTCAAGTCGTCGAACAGCTGCTGCTGAAACGGATCCCTTGCACCAATTCTAAACAATAGCCTGTTAAACCGCTGCTGAACCGCGGCCACGGCCTCAGCAAGAGGTTGAACATCTGAAACTGCAAGAAGGTTTCGGTTTTTCTGCCACCACTCGAATCCTTCCTGCGCTCTTGCCATTTCAAGGTACCGCTCGGCTAACTCACCCCACTGATATGCGGTTGGCCTTGGGTCCAGCTCATCATCAAGGGCCACGGTGTACTCTTGATCGTTTGCGCTATCAAGCAGGTCAATAATGTCCTCGGAGAGCTCTGTTACCTCAGCAACCTCGGTGTCTCCACACTCCTCTTCCAGTCGGCGATGTCGGCAAGCGATTGACCGCAATCGAAGGCAATTCGGAATGTTAAGCTCACCCTCTGGGGTGTTGAGAGGAAATCGCTTAACCCACTCTTTCAAATCTTGTCGCAGAGAAAGCGCGTCGGCTTCGATATCGATTAGTGGACGCATCGGCCGTCTCGGTACTTTCGGACCTGATGGCGTAGGCGCAGCCTCAACACTAATCCCCGTAACTGGCACAGCTGGAGTTGTAACAGGAGCGGCATCGGCACGGCGGCTGAGCTGAGATACTGACGGAACGATGGGAACAGGCGTCGGACGATTATACTGAGGTAGAACTGCAGCAGGAGAAGGAGCTAAGGTTACTGCTAGCGGAGGTGCAATAACCCTGATTGGCATTGATGGCGCTGGAGCGACTTGTGAGGCACTAGAACTGGTTATCCCCGTTGCACTACAAACAGCATCGAGCAGCTCTCGGGAAGCATTCCGATGCTGAGTTAGTTCATCAGTGAGTGCGACATCCTCTACGTCACGAGCGGCTTGTAACAGACTGTTTAACCTCTCATACGCCGCTTGCAAAAAGCTCATTCGGTTCAATGCATGAGAAGCGAGTTTCTCCTGAACCTCAGAGCAATATGCTTCAAACGTTTCGGCGTTTCTTAGGGGAGAGTAACTAGCATCAGCCGAGGCGGTACGTGCCGGCTGCTCTGCACTGCCGTTATCGCCATACATACTGGACATAACGCGACCCCTTTCTCTCATAGTTACAGATTTAATTGAACCGAAAATGCACAGGTCAACACGGGAGGTCTACTCGATTACATTCGGATTATGCACAGGTATTCAGACCACTTTGAAAGACGATCGAGCTTAATATTATAGTTATCAGCCGTACATCATATTTTAAGTAATCTAAACAACTTGCAGGAGAGATCGAGCTGCAATCCGGCGTGGAGAGTTTCTACCGCTCTTATGGGTATTCCTTCTTTGCCGGGACCTCAAAATAGAACTATCGTTCAAATAGATTACTACGCGACCGTTGCTGAGGCGACTTTCACCCTTACGTGCTATTTTACCCCCGATTGTAGCAAACAGCAACTTTTTCTGATTTGACGTCCATACCCGCACTCATCCGATAGATCACGCACTTTTTACTTCTGACTCCACAACTGAGGAGGCCGAGATGACGGTCATCTCGCTTCCGTCCTCCAGGCGAAGTACCAGTTCGCCTTCTGATGTAATACGTTCTGCTACGCCAAAGCGCAAACCCGTCTCCGTATTTACCTGATAACGCCTGCCCGTGGTTCGATCGTATCGACGCCACTCACTAAGTATATGCTCAAGACCGTAATTGCGATACTGGCCCACAGCATCGTACAGACCCGTCATTATCAATTGAGCGAAACGATTTGAGGCAGGTGGTTCATAGCCTTCGATCAAAAGAGATGTGCAGTTCGCTTTCAACTCGGCCGGAAACTGCCGATTTCGCAAATTGACCCCAACCCCAATCATCGCGACACAACCGATTGGGCTCGATTTCACGAGCTCAACCAGAATGCCACCAAGCTTTTTGCCGTTTAGAAATACGTCATTGGGCCATTTCAATCCGGGCTCTTGCACGTCTCGCCGTTCAACAAAGCCCGGCTTGGTTCGATTGGACATAAGTTCATTTATGCTCCGTGTGACAGCGACACCAACAATTAGTGGCAAAGCATAAATAAACGCAGAGTCGACAAGTGTAACGGGAAGGTAGTAGGTTACACAAAGGCTGTCGCCGGCGCGGGAATACCAATTTCTACCGCGCTGCCCTCGTCCGGCAGTTTGATCCAGTGCCACTATGCCGGGGGGAAGTATAGAATCTGGTGCAAATTCAGTCGAGCAAACGCTTACCTGCCCTTGTTCCAACATTTCCCGCGCAACATCCATGGTCGAAGTCACCGTACCGAGTACTAGTAACCCCATGGCGACCTCCAATTCTGTCGATCAAACACGGATATCAAGAGCGATATCAAGCGACGCTGCCGAGTGGGTTAGCGCTCCAACCGAGATCACATCAACGCCCGTCTGAGCTATTGCAGCGACGGTCTCCTCGTTAACCCCTCCGCTAGCTTCGGTAGCTGCCTGGCCCGCGACAATGTCGACGGCAGACTCTAAGTCAGATACGCTCATATTATCAAGAAGCACGATGTCGGCCCCTGCCTCCACAGCATCTCTTACCTGAGTGAGAGTATCGCATTCCACCGTGACAGTCATCGTATGCGGGGCCTGCGAATACGCGGCCTGCACCGCAGAAGCAATGCCCCCCGCAATCGCAATATGATTATCCTTAATCATAATTGCGTCGTACAGGCCGAATCGATGATTATAACCGCCGCCGGCCCGCACAGCATATTTTTCAAGCGCACGAAGCCCTGGCGTCGTTTTGCGTGTGTCAACAATTCTCGCCTTCGTACCTTCTACAAGCCGCACCAGGCGCGCTGTTTTGGTCGCGATGCCGGATAAGCGCTGTACAAAGTTCAAAGCGACTCGCTCAGCAGTTAAAATGCTTCGTGCGCTCCCCGAAACGGTCAACAGGATGTCTTCGGCGCTGATGTACTCACCATCGACCACACTGGAGTCAATCGTCAGTGAGGGGTCGACCTGTAAAAATACCTGGACAGCCACCTGAATTCCAGCCACCACACCAGAGGAGCGGCTAACCATTCTCGCAGTTGCCACGGCGTCTTCAGGAATCGTGTACTGCGTCGTATAATCTCCCGTGCCGATGTCCTCAGCAAGCGCACGCTTCACTGTTTCATGTATATCTGGAAGTACAGACAATTCAGCCCCCTGTAAGCATAATTTTGTATCACTGTTCGCCATGCAGCCTGGTCGACAACAGGTATTCGCGCATGACCCCTCTCCATTGCAAGCTTGCGAGCGGATGAGGGAAAGGTGGGGTGACGGTCCGGGTAAGCACGCCGCGATCAGTTCGTGCTCATCTCCTTCAAAAACTCACCAGACCAACTACTGGCGATTGGTGTAAATCAAGATACGCCTTCAAGCCCCCGCTAAGCGTCAGTATACCTTCGCGGCAATGCGTCACCTCAGCTCATCGCTCTATCAGATCACTCATAACATTATCTTAACAATAAGCGTGCATACTTGCGCTCTTGCAGTGAAGCTGCAAATTCAAACGCTCACTGCCGCGAAAGGAGCCCTATGCGGATACGTTACTTTTTTCTGGCAACTCTTTGCCTCTTACAGCTCTCCCTGATACCAACCTACGGGTCTACGACAAAGCGCCTCTTGCCATTGCCAACCGACTCGAAGGTAACATCGAAGCCGAAGAATCCGGATCATTTCACTTTCGTTGTGACTGGGGACAATCGAGCTGCGGGCAAGAACCTGCCTATGCCACCTACGCTCGATCGCATCTGTACCGAAATTGGCCTGTTGAGGCCCGCCTTTACTCTGTGGACCGGCGATGCAATCTACGGGGCTGACGATACAGTCGCTGAAGCGAATGCAGAGTACGACGAGTTCCTCAAAACTGCTTCAAAAACACAAGGTCCGATTTACAATGCTCCTGGCAATCATGAGATTTCAGATAGAGTTGACCTCGAACAGCTCTACAAGCAAAGAATGGGACCTCTTTATGGCTCATTTGATTTTGGGAATTCCCATTTTATAGCCCTAAACACCGAGGAGATGAACCTCGGTGGCGGCATCGGTAAAGATCAGTTCACTTGGCTTCAGCAAGACTTGGATACGAATGCCAGGTCCGCGCACATCTTTGTATTCATGCACCACCCCCTGTTTCCGAAACCAGGCGAAAAGGAGGGCTGGCAAGATGCAACGATGCGCGATGCCGTTCACAGACTGTTTGTCTCACACAAAGTGAGTGCCGTCTTTTCGGGTCATGAGCACCTCTACTACCATAGTAATCATGATGGGGTCGAATATTACATCTCCGGTGGAGCGGGAGCGCCGACGGATGCGTCACCTGAGGATGGTGGATATCAACACTATATGCTGCTAGAAGTCGACGGCAGCAAATTCTCGGCCACGATCATGCAGCCCTGGCGACTCTTTGCTGCCCCTTCCAATGCGAATACAGGCGCTACGCAGATCTCTAACTACAACAACAACGATGTTGAGGTCTCACTAGCGATCGCTGTGTCTGGCAATAAGGCCGGTCTTACCGCGGAAGCAGTGTCAACCTACAAGGGAAAGTCGAAGCGCATCGATGCCGTCATTGTTAATTCTGATCTGAGCCGCACGGGTTCCGTAATCGTAAAAGTCAAAGTACCAGCTCATCGCAGCGCAGTTGTTTCAGTTACTGCTGCCCGTTGATTATAATGTCTCCAGACAGACCCCGGTTGCTGAACGAAAGGCGGAAGGATCAATTCTTCTGCCTTTCGTTGCCATAATATCTACGGACACATAACTCTGAATTAATTACAGATGGAGCAGCACGGTGTTTGATAACAAAGAGAGTTTCAGAAACATCCGCCTGGTTGCACCGGATGACTCCGATTATATTGCGTTTTTGCGCAGAATGGCGGACAAGCGCCCACCTAAGTTAGGCGAGTCGCAACGGTCGGCAGGAGAGGTTCTAGGTGGACTTGTAGAACAGTGCGTTCGTCACTGGTTATCAAAGATCGTCGACCTTAAGCCTGATCGTATCCTATGCTGGGAGCAGCGGCTGCACAACGGCCGGTATGGCACAATGTACCGTGAGATTGATGCCATTTGGCAAATCGATTCAGAGTCGCTCTGTCTCTACGAGTTTAAACTCACCCATGTCGACAACATGAGATCCGGCGTAGGAATTCGCCAGTTGAATGCTTCGGCAGACACGCTTTTCATAGACTCGAGCTGGTCTTATGTACTTAAGCGGCTCGTGTATATAGACATTGGACGAGTCGAAGTACTCGATAATTTGCCGGTGGTTTCCGCTAACGATGAATTCGCCGAGATCGGCGTTATTTGGGTATCCCCTGATGACGTCAATGCGGCAGCATTGGAAATAGGAGTGGAGCTTCCTGTCGATTGGACTGAGCCGGAATCTCGAGAAGGATCGGTTGAGGACCCTGCAGCACGTGAATGGAGGCAGTATCTTGCAGAAGACAAGCCTTCAACCGGAACCACAGGTGTAGAAGCGGGTGATACCGGCGAAATCGCGCCTGACAGCGCCATCGCACTTGCTTTAAAACGTGCACTGCGTGAATAAAAAAACGCCGCCGTTGGCTCAAACGTATTGAACCAGCGGCGGCAAACTCATGATTGCTTTTACAGAAACCACAAGTCTAAAATGGGTATTACCCATAATCGAGCTGCTGGTTTATGTGACAACCGGGCATCAAAATAGTTTCACTGGATTCGATTTTTGCCCAAAATCGCTATATCGTACTGATCTGGAGTCGTTAAGTTGGTGCGTGCAGATACCCGCGCTTGGGCGGAAGTTGATTTGGCTGCAATCCGGCGAAATATAGGTATCGTGGCGAACCACGTTGGCAACGAAATTGGCATCATGGCAATCGTCAAAGCCGATGCATACGGCCACGGGTTAATTCCAACTGCCACTGCAGCAGTTCAAGCTGGCTGCAGGTGGCTCGGTGTTGCAGCGGTTCAAGAGGGTGTTCTATTACGGGAAGCAGGCATTGGTAACGATACGTCCATTGCGGTTCTTGCCGCCACTCCTCCTGGTGAGGCACAAGAGATCGTAGCATATGGCCTCACCGCTCTTGTCGGTGACTTTACCCTGGCAACATCTTTAGCTGAAGCAAGCAACAGGCTTGGTCGTGCTGTATCGGCCCACCTTGATATAGAGAGTGGCATGGGGAGGTCTGGCGTGCTTCCATACGACGCTGCAAACCTCTGGAACTACGCTCGGGATCTTGGGATCGAGTTCGATGGCGTTACCACCCACTATTCGGATGCCGATAATTGTGATCCTTCACACACTCGACTGCAGCAGCAGCAGTTTCTTGCAGCGCGAGAATCACTTAATTCGGCGGGGGCAAAGTTCAAATGGATCCATCTCGATAACAGCGCTTCAACACTAAGTTACCGTAATGCTCCTTGCAATCTGGTGCGTCCAGGATTACTGGTCTACGGGATCTGCCCTTTTGCCAGGGAAAATGCAGATAATTCGTTCCGACTGCCAATTGCCCTGACGCCTGCTCTCAAACTAAAGGCGCGTGTTGCAACTGTGCGAAAGCTTCCAGCCGGACACGCCGTAAGCTATGGTGCCACTCACATCCTCGATAGGCCGAGTACTCTGGCCACCATAACTGTAGGATACGGAGACGGATATCCGAGAGCACTCTCAAACGTTGGCTCGATGTTGATCCATGGATTGGCAGCTCCGATTGTCGGCCGCGTCTGTATGGATCAAACTGTGGTTGATGTTACAGACATCCCGGGAGTTCAGCCCGACGACGTAGCTGTTTGCATTGGAGAGAGTACCGACTGCTTTGATCAGGACACGACCAGTGATACAAGCTTCGATCCAGCGAATCGCATAGGTGTTGCGGAGATTGCCGAGCTAATTGGCCAAACACAGCATGTAATTACTACCTGCCTATCAACTCGCATTCCCCGCATCTACCTAGACCTCGAACATTCGTAACGGTTAGTCGTGGGAAGGATCGCCATACTACCCCGACGCGAACCGAATCTGAGGTATACTGTCGCAGCTGACGGCGGAATACCAGCCGTCTGTTTTGTTACGTCTGTAGCAGTTTCAATCTTTGACAACAATTTGCCAGCGAACGCCTCTGCCCGCCCTGTTTTGGCGAGAAGGCGAACGGATTGAGGGAGAGTATAGCGTAAGCCATGCCTTCGAGCCCTTCAAAAGACGCGTCTGTGTTGCCTGACCACACCACTCCACGACAATCGCAGCTCGATTTGCCACTTGGCAATATCCGCGGTATTGACGCCATTGGAGCGAAAAGCCTCGCACGTCTGAACCTCTTTACGGCAGGTGATCTCCTTTACCATTTGCCTGTACGCTGGGAAGATAGATCAAGCTTTAGGAGCATTGGGCAGCTAGCTGCCGACGAGTATGTTACGTTATGTGGCGCCATTTCATCCGTTTCAAGCCGAAGACCGAACCAGCGGATTTGCATTACGGAGGCGATAATCAGAGACGACACCGGAGTGGTGAAACTCATCTGGTTCAATCAGCCTTACGTCGAAAAAGCGATCCAGCCCCTTGTCGCCAAACGGGCGAGAATAATTGTATATGGACAGGTGAGAATCTCTGGTTGGTCGCCTGAAATTGTGTCGCCAGAGTGGGAAGAGGCTGGCGATCCTTCAGATAGCCTATCAATGGGCCGCCTCGTACCGATCTATCGAACTACTCACGGCATCCGTCAGACAAGAATTAGAAAATATGTTTCAATCGCGTTGGAAAGGCTGACCGGTTCCGTCGCAGACTCGCTCCCAGCAGCAATTCGAAACGAGCAGCAGCTTATAGAACTCGACGTTGCGCTCAGGTCTATTCACTTTCCTGCATCAAGCGAAGCGCTGACAAATGCGCGCCGCAGACTTATTTTTGACGAATTCTTTTTATTTCAGTGTGGCATCGCACTTAAGCGCAGGCGCGGCAACATCTACAACTCTTCCGTGGTCCTTCGTGTCGAAGCAGCCGAGATCGCTTCCCGCCTTGCCCGGCTCGCTCCATTTGCGTTAACAGGCGCACAGGTCAGGGCAATCGACGAGATATCTACGGATGTTCGCAGTGGGCATGTTATGAATCGGCTGCTGCAAGGCGACGTCGGAAGCGGCAAAACTGTTATTGCACTTGCAGCAATGTTGATGGCTGTAGATAATGGTCGGCAAGCAGCACTCATGGCGCCAACAGAGATTCTTGCGCAGCAGCATGCCCTCGTGCTTAAGCGACTACTCGCAAACGAGAATATTCATGTTGCGCTTTCCACGGGCAGTCAAACTCGTAAGCAGCGTAACGAATTACAGCAGTGGATTACTGCGAAAGAACCCTGTATCGTTGTTGGCACGCATGCGCTTATACAGCAAGGCGTAGAGTTCTCGGATTTAGGTCTCGTTATCGTTGATGAACAGCATCGGTTCGGAGTATTGCAGCGACAGGCGCTTGCGCTTAAGGGAAGTTCGCCACACATTCTCGTAATGACGGCGACACCGATACCTAGAACTCTCACGCTTACCGTTTACGGCGATCTCGATGTCTCCGTACTGGATGAGCTTCCGCCTGGTCGAAAGCCAATAGTTACACACTGGAAACGGAAAGATCGCCGCGATCATGTCTATAATGCGGCACGACAACTTCTTTCGTCGGGCCGTCAGGCGTATGTAGTTTGTCCGCTCATCGAAGAGAGTGAGAAACTGCAGGTTGCGAGTGCGACGGAACTGGCCGAGGAGATCGCAGGGGGACTGTTGCCCGAATTTAGAGTTGGACTGCTGCATGGACAGATGAGGCCAGACGAAAAAGAGCGTGTGATGTTGCAGTTCAAAGAACACACGGTTGACATCTTGGTATCGACTACCGTAATTGAAGTCGGTATAGATGTGCCGAACGCCAGCATTATTATTATCGAAGATGCGGACCGATTCGGGCTGGCGCAGTTGCATCAGCTTCGTGGTCGCGTTGGAAGGGGACAGCACGCTTCGTATTGCATACTTATTGCTGAACCTAAAACCGATGTAGGGCGCGCTAGGCTCGAAATCATGACTCAAACACGAGACGGTTTTGTGGTTGCCAACGAAGACCTGCGACTGCGCGGGCCGGGTGAGTATGCCGGAATACGACAGAGCGGCCTTCCAGAGTTTACGATAGGTGACATTGTTCGAGACGGTGAACTGCTCGCCGCATGTCGGGTCGCAGCGTTCAATCTGATTGATAGAGATCCTGAGCTCGATTTCCCAGAACACCTGAGGCTGAAATCGGCTATCGAGCGACAGCAGTCGGCGCGCAGTCTGGCCCATGTTAGTTAGGCGCATGCCTGTGGCAAATGAAACAACAATGGCTGTTAAACGCGCTTTGGTACCCGGGAGTTTCGACCCGGTTACGAATGGTCACCTCGATATTATAGCGAGGTCTGCTTCTCTATTCGACGAAGTGATGGTAGTGGTTGCAAGGAACTCTTCTAAACAGCCGCTTTTTTCGCTGGTCGAGAGAATGGATATGCTAACGGAAGTCTGCCAACCGTTCAGAAACGTTTCAGTGCACACATTTGATGGGTTGCTGGTGCAATATGCGGAAGTTAATGCTGCGACAGTAATCGTAAAAGGGCTCCGTGCAGTCTCTGATTTCGAGTACGAGCTTCAAATGGCGCTGATGAATCGCCGCTTAGCCGAACACGTTGAGACGATGTTCCTCATGACGGGCGCCGAATACTCGTATCTGAGCTCAAACATCGTAAAAGAGATCGCTCGCCTCGGCGGAGCGATAGAGGGGCTGGTGCCAAAAAGTGTCGAAGAACGACTACGGAAGAAACTCACCGAACGGGAGTAACCGACAACCCGGCGGTCAAACACCAGACGCAGCGGCGCCAAATCCCGCTCCAAACGGCGATGCCCCTGAATCGATGCGCTTCGTCGCACCGACGCATACTGGCGTCGATATTTTGAAGCTGCTAGTGGAACTCGAGGAGCAGGTAGAAAATACCCCGAGGATGATGGGCGCCTTGCTGCGATTCGATGAAGATCGCTTCCATATGACGCTAATGAAAATTCGGGCTAATCTGCCTGAAGAGATGAAGCGTGCGGCACGGCTCATGCGCGATATTGAGAAAGAGACTGCCGAAGCCAAGGAGAGAGCGGAGAGCATGCTCGCAGATGCCCGCAAAAACTCACGCGCAGAAGTTGAACGCGCACAGGCCGATATTGCTCGACAGAAGCAAGCTGCTCAAGCGGATATCGAGCGTGAAAAAGAAGCATTGCAGCGTCAGATACAGCTCCAGTCACAGGAGAGTGCGGCAGCGGCTGAAAGTGTGATTAGCGAAGCCGAATCAACTGCAAAACGCATCATATCCGATACAGAGATCGTTCGCGCTGCGGAAATGACATCGAGAGACATACGAAACCGAGCAGAGTCCGAAGCAGTAGCAATCAAAAAAGGAGCGAACGATTACGCCGCATCGGTACTCTCGTCGCTTCATCAAACTCTCGAAAAGGCAGCAGCGGAAGTCGATCGTGGTCGCGAGATTCTTGAGCGGCGCGGATAGACGGATACCAAATAATGCGACTGGATATATCAGAAGTTCTCAGGGAGGTGGGCAAAAACCTACCATACGACATCAACGAGCCCCCGCTTGTTGATGAGGACGTTGAATGTACTTCGCCTGTAACTGGCAGAGTTACCTTCAACAATACGGGTGGCATTTTGCTTGTTCAAGGAGCCATGTCCACTTCAGTAGCCCTGCCATGCAGCAGATGCGGTCTGTACTACGAGCATGGAGTGCAAGCAAAGGTTGACGAACAGTTCGAATTGCGGCACACTTCTGCTGGTCCAAGAACTCTTGCAACAGTTACCATTGTAGAAGAGGATGATAATCCTGTTGCTGGCAAACTTTTCGATGGCAATGTATTTGATCTTACTGAGATGCTGAGACAGTACATTGTGCTCGATGAGCCAACTCGGCCGCTGCCGCCCCTACTCAAGGATGGCAGATGTGCACACTGTAAGCTGTCGCCTGAAGTGGTTTTGGAAAGATTACAGCTTCCAGAAGAGGCGGAACCCATACTCAATGCTGGACTTTCCAGCCTTGGAGACCTGTTAAAACAGAATAAACCTGAATGATTCGCCGCGGTTAGGGGTACCATATGTACCCGTAGCCATGCACGGATCAATCATGATCCAGAAAGGTATAAAACGATGCCGCTCCCGAAGCGACGACACTCTAACCAGCGCACACGTAAACGGCGCACACACTATAAGCTGACACACAACCCGGCCATGGTTCCTAGCTTTGAAAAGCCAGGAGAGTACAACCTGCTTCACCACGTTGATCAGAGCACCGGCAGATACAAAGGCCGACAAGTGTTTGATATGGCAGACGATCAGGCTCAAGGTTGATTTCTGGTTCAGCGCCCACATCCATAGAGGAAGCGGTTCGCATGCGCATTGCGGTAGACGCAATGGGAGGCGATCAAGGCGCGCATGAGGTGGTGCGCGGCGTTATAGACGCCGCGCGACGCTCCTCTGCTCACTTCTTCCTCGTGGGAGATGCAACCCTTCTGGAAGCCGAGCTTTCAAAAGCTCGCCCGCGACCCAGTAACGTCGAAGTCATTGCTGCTTCGCAGATCATCGAGATGTGCGATGAACCTGTTGCAGCCTTCAAAAAGAAACCGGATTCATCGGTCGTCGTTGCGGCACGAATGGTCAAAGAGAAAAAGGCGGATGCCTTGGTCACTATTGGCAATACAGGCGCAGCAATGGCCGTATCCCTGCTTACCTGGGGAAGAATTAAAGGCATCGATAGACCGGCAATCGCGACGCCATTACCTTCGCTAGCCGGCACAGTAATTCTGCTCGATGCTGGCGCCACTCCCGATTGTGACCCCAACAACCTCTATGAATTTGCGGTGATGGGCAGCGTCTACGCCGAGTGTCTGTTCGGTGTCAAACGTCCTCGTATTGGCATCGTTTCAAACGGCGAAGAAGAGAGCAAGGGAAATCAGCTTGTAAAGCGAACGCACGCGCTTTTCAAACAGGTAATCAACAGCTCTTCACCGTTTCAGTTCGTCGGTAATGTTGAAGGTAAGGATATTTTTCGAGGTGGTGCCGACGTCGTAGTTTGCGATGGCTTTGTTGGCAATGTCGTCCTTAAGACGGGCGAAGGCGTAGCGGAAATGGTACTCAAGCTGATAAAGGAAGAGCTTGGGCGCCACACATGGATGAAACCATTCCTGATTCCAATCATGCCTGCTCTGCGCAATCTGCGGCGACGCATCGATTATGCAGAAAGGGGTGGCGCGCCGCTACTTGGCGTTAATGGTATCTGTATCATTGGTCATGGCAGATCCAATGCATACGCTGTCACGAACGCCTGCAAAGCCGCAGAACGCGCTGTCCAGCAAAGTGTCACAGAAACGATTCGCAGACGGATCTGCGAAATGCCTACTCCTCCTCCGGAGTGAGTTTAGATCGTAATAGGATCGTACCTAATGGCCGTTCAAACGGAAAACGGAGACGCAAATCTGGTCAATCTCACAACACTCCTTGGCGCACGTATAACAGGGCTTGGAATGTGCGTACCAGATCGGGTGCTCACGAATGCTGATCTGGAAAAGATCGTCGATACAAACGATGAGTGGATTGTATCGCGAACGGGCATTCGCGAAAGAAGAATTTGCGACCCCAATACACTTTCATCCGATCTTGCAATTCAAGCCTCAATCAACGCTCTGAGTAATGCATCCATCAAGGCAGAAGACGTGGACTTGGTGCTTTGCGCCACCGCTACCGGCGATTATATCTGGCCATCAACGGCATGTATCATTCAGAATGCGATCGGGGCAAGAAAAGCCGGAGCCTTTGATCTAAGCGCGGCATGCTCTGGCTTTTGCTATGGACTGGCGACGGCAGCAGGTTTTGTCCAGACTGGCGCAATGAAGAATGTGCTGGTTGTTGGTGTCGATACCCTTACAAAACAAGTCAACTGGGAAGATAGATCGACGTGCATTCTGTTCGGCGATGCCGCTGGCGCTGCAGTAATCACTCCCTGTACCGCTGGCGAAGGTGTGCTAGCTTCCGTTCTTGGTGCGGATGGCAGTGGCCTGGAATCAGTTTGGATGCCAGCTGGCGGCCTCAAGATGCCGCTCACTCAGGAAGCGATTGACAATAAACTCAACTGCATCCAGATGAAGGGCGCTGACGTTTACAAATTTGCGGTGCGGTTAATTCCCGATATCATTGAGGCAACCCTCGCGCGCGCTGGCCTAACGACGAATGATATTGATCACCTGGTAATGCATCAGGCAAACATGAGAATTATCAACGCTGTAGCAAACAAATTACAGATTCCGGAGAGCAAAGTATTCGTTAACGTCGATCGATATGGGAACACGTCGGCCGCATCTGTGCCTCTGGCGCTAACCGAAGCGTTTGGGCAGGGTAGATTTAAGCAGGGCGATATCATCGCCACTGTCGGATTCGGCGCTGGACTCACCTGGGGAGCCAACGTAATAAGATGGAGCTGTTAGGACGGCCAATGATGGTACGTAAACCCGCATTTTTATTTCCTGGGCAGGGCTCGCAAAAAGTCGGCATGGGGCGGTTGCTTTGCGAAGAGTTTGATATTGCAATGGAAACGTTCGCTAGCGCCAATGCTATTCTAGGTTTCGATCTCGCGGCCCTCTGTTTTGAGGGACCTGAGGAGACATTAAAACTTACAGAAAACGCTCAGGTGGCGCTGTTCACTGCCTCAGTCGCAGCTCTTAGGACATGGCAATCCGTTTCCGACATTACGCCCGTTGCGGTTGCCGGGCACAGCGTTGGTGAATATGCTGCACTCGTTGCCGCAGGCTCTCTGGCATTCGAGGATGGTCTGAAGTTGGTCCGCAAGAGAGGCGAGCTGATGCGCGATGCTGGCTTGCAAACCCCGGGCACTATGGCGGCAATCCTTGGACTGGATGCGGAAAAGGCACGGGCAGCATGTGTCGAAGCCCGTGCCGAAGGCAAAGGATTGGTAGCCGTGGCCAACTATAATGGCGGCGGTCAGGTCGTAATTTCCGGCGAGCCCGCAGCCGTTGAAAGAGCCGGAGAACTCGCGAAAGAATCTGGCGCAAAACGCGTAATGCCTCTTGCTGTTTCTGGTGCATTTCATTCCCCTTTAATGGTTAACGCTGGAGATGCGTTATTCGCGTCGCTTTCAACAACTCCATTCCGAAAGCCGACATTTCCATTGGTTGCCAACGTCGACGCACGCTATATCCATACGCCAGGAGATGTAACTGCGGGCCTCACAATGCAGGTTAGCGGTGCAGTACGATGGGAAGAGTCGATGCAGCTTCTCGTTCAGGATGGCATTAATGTGATGCTCGAATTTGGTTCCGGTGATGTACTGTGCGGCCTGATGAAACGGATCGACAAGAGCGTTACGACAGCACCAGTAGTAGACGGAACCACGCTTCAAGCGGCGCTGGAGCTGTTTAAGGATGAAACAGATTGAAACTTAATGGTCAAGTCGCTATAGTAACTGGCGGAAGTCGTGGAATTGGTGCAGCAATTTCGCGTGAACTTGCCGCAGAAGGCGCATCCGTGGTCGTTAACTACTCCTCAAGTCAGGCTGCGGCTCAAGAGGTTGTGGATAGCATTTTAGCTGCAGGCGGCAAAGCTATCAGCTTTCGAGCAAGTGTAGCCGACCCTGTTCAGGTGGAGGCAATGCTCGCAGCCACGATCGAATCGTTCGGCACAGTTGATATCCTAGTAAATAATGCTGGCATAACCCGCGACAAGTTAATGCTCCGCATGACACTGGCCGACTGGGATGCGGTATTGGACACAAACCTGAAAGGCGCATTTATCTGCCTGAAAACAATTGCGCCACTGATGATAAAGAAGCGGTCCGGTGTCATCATAAACATTGGCTCGGTTATTGGCAAGGTTGGCCAGGCGGGGCAACTGAACTACAGCGCCTCAAAGGCAGGTCTGGTTGGTCTCACTAAGTCCGCAGCGAAGGAATTTGGATCTCGTAACATTCGGGTTAATGCTGTTGCCCCGGGATTCATAGAAACCGATATGACGGACGTACTTAAGGATGATGCTCGCGAAGTTCTCCGGAAACAGATTCCGCTCGCGAGATTCGGCGCGCCGCAAGATATCGCAACCGTTGTAGCATTCCTCTGCTCGAACGCCGCCAGCTACATATCGGGAGAGGTAATCACCGTCGATGGCGGACTGTTTATGTAGTAATTCTGGTCTTTTATGAAATGTCCGAAGGGAATTGACACCCAAAAGGCAAAATATCGAAACCGATAGAACAACAAGGAGCAACCCTCTGATGAACACATTTGAGCGTGTAAAGAAAGTACTCGTCGAGCAGTTAGACGTTAGCGAGGACGAAGTTACCGAAGCGGCATCGATCGTAGATGACCTGGGCGCCGATTCACTCGACGTTGTCGAAATTATCATGGGCCTGGAAGAAGAGTTTGACGTCGAAATCCCGGATGAAGATGCCGAGAAGATCACCACGGTCAAGCAGATAATTTTATACGTTGAAGAGAAGGCAAAGGCCTGAGGTCGACCCCTAATGAGCGAAACTAACACGTACGGAACTGACTCCCGGCGGGTCGTCATAACCGGAGTCGGCGCTGTATCGGCGCTTGGCAACACTGCCTCTTCGCTCTGGGACGCATGTCTGGCGGGCCGCTCAGGTGTGTCGCACATCACGAAGTTCGACACATCCAACTACACGACGCGTATTGCCGGAGAAATCAAGGACTGGACCGCCGAGCCTTACCTCGATAAAAAAGAGGCCAGGCGAATGGATAAGTATATTCAGTACGCGGTTGCCTCTGCCTATATGGCAGTCAAGGACTCTGGCCTTGTCATTGACGACTCCAACACGGATCGCGTTGGAGTCGTCATTGGATCCGGTATCGGTGGCCTCAGCACCATCGAAGAGCAGCATAAGGTAATGCTGGAGAAGGGACCGGGACGCGTTTCTCCGTTTCTTATCCCTGGAATCATCAGCGACATGGGCGCTGGGCTTGTGTCAATTATGCTGGGAGCCCGCGGTCCCAACTCCTGTATCGTTACGGCGTGCGCAACCGGGGCTAACTGCATTGGGGATGCCTACGAACTAATCAGACGAGGTGCAGCCGATGCAATGATCGCAGGCGGCGCCGAAGCAAGCATCACTCCGCTCGCTGTCGCTGGTTTCTCCCAGGCAAGGGCTCTTTCGCAGAGAAATGATGACCCTGAAGGCGCGAGCCGGCCATACGATATCGACCGCGATGGGTTTGTTATGGCTGAGGGCAGCGGTATCGTTGTGCTCGAGACTCTCGAGGCTGCAACCGCACGTGGAGCCAAAATCTACGCGGAAGTTATCGGCTACGGTATGGCGGCCGATGCATACCATATTACGTCGCCAGAGCCAAATGGTCAAGGCGCTGCACGGGCGATGCGAGCGGCACTAAAAAGCGCCGGTATAAATGCCGAAGATGTAGACTATGTAAACGCACATGGAACCTCTACGGAAGTGGGAGATAAGTGCGAAACCAAGGCGGTCAAATCCGTTTTTGGCGAACATGCCTACAAAATCCCGGTTAGCTCCACGAAATCGATGACGGGCCATCTCATTGGCGCCGCAGGCTCAGTCGAGTGCATTCTAACCGCAATGATGCTTCATGAAGGTGTTGCGCTCCCTACGATTAACATGAGGAATGCCGATCCTGAATGTGATCTTGATTGCGTGCCAAACTACGCGCGTAAGGTTGATTTGCAGATCGCAATGTCGAACTCGTTCGGCTTCGGGGGCCACAACGCCACGCTTGTTTTAAAGAAAGTGATCCTCTAACAAAACAACAGATTAGCTCCGAGCATGCGAGAGAGTCAAATGGTTGGTTACTGAGGAGCAGTTTCTGTTGGCTCTGGCTCCGCCAGATTATTGCTAGCCTGATGAAAACACCAATAGAGTATACTGAGATGTGGCTAAATTGTCGGTATCTGTTTCCGACAGACACATCTCAGTATTCTTACACTTAGAGTTTGATGATTTAAAACCAGGAGACCATCGAATGAGCTTCGACGAACTGACGCCAGGCTCGACGCCCCCTCTGGAACAAGGGGACGCGGCATCGAGCGCAGCGCAGACGACGTCTGGCACAGATGCGCCGCCTGTCGCGCCGAGGCGACGACAACGCTCTCGGCAGACGGGGACAGCCGCTGCATCAGAGCCTACACCTCCCGCAGCAGAATCCGTCACGCCTGTGCGTCCCCCAGTTTCGCGCAGAAAGCCTAAAGCGCCGCCTGCTTTGGCTGAAGACTCCGCGCGGGAACCCGCGACAGGTGAGCATATTGCCTCGCCAGAGCCTCTCGGGACTGAATTACAGAAGATCGCAGCGCCATCTCGATCTCGCAGGCTGCGCGGAGCGAAGAAGGCCGACGAACCAGCTGAGACGCCACCTGCAGAGCCCGAATCCACTCCGCCTCCTGCCGAGGAACTGCGCACAGTAGCCTCACGCCGCCGCGCTCGCCCCGTCCGGTCGAAACCAACCGAAGCGCCTCAGACTGAAGCTGTTTCCGAACAGGATCTTGTTACTCCAGATCAGGAGTCGCCCACTGTTTTAGATCCAGCGTCTGCGCCGACGCCAGTCGGGCGCGGGTCAAGATCTCGCCGCTCAAGGCCGCGTCCCGCGTCCGGGCAAATTCTGCCAGTTGTAATTCCTGCACCAGATGCGGAGATCACACGCGAAGAAACCGAAAGCTCGAAGGCAATCGCTCCAGATGCCCCATCGGAACTCGTGGAACGCCAGGGACGCAGACGACGCGGAACGCGAGGTCGCCGCGGCGAATCTTCGCCAATCCCCGGTGTGCAGCCTGTGGCGCCAATTGGCATCCCTGGCGTTGATGAGACGACAGCGCCAGACGAGGATATTTCCGTTGACGAGGATGGACGTGATCCTGAAACGGGTGAGCTTGCTCTAGGTAGAGCCCGGCGGCGCAGAAGTAAGAGATCTACTGCCCGCCAGGTAGAGGTCGAGATCCCAGAAGTGGATTTATTGCCGGTCGAAACGGAGTATCACCCTCCGTTGGACCTTGACCTTACCGTTGGCGCACACATTGTCCTCCGAAACGGCATGCCCGAAATACATATCCATGGCTCGGGATTTGCTCCAATCCTCTTCTTCGGAAATATGGATGATACGGAGAATCGGGCCAAACCCCTGGCGGAAATTCGGGCGGCAGCAGCGGCAGGTGTTCACATCCACTCAACGCTCGTTGAGCTTCCCTGCCCTGCCCCCGATAACTCGCTTGCTTTTGAGGTCGCCGCTGAGCGAATATCGGCGATCCTCAATTCCGATCCAGACGGATACGTTATTCCTCGTGTCGTCTTCGTACCGGCTCGAGGTTGGAAACGTGCAAACCCAAGCGAAGTCGCTACCTATGCCGATGGCTCATCCGGTGATCCGTCAGTTGCCAGCGAAATCTTCTGGACAGAAGCCCAGAGATCCGTAGAAAAACTGATTGCCTTCCTTACACAAACGAACGAAGGCGCCTATACCAGTCGCATCGCAGGCTACCACCTTGAGCGCGGCGAATGGTTCCATCCTCAGTCTCTGGGTTACGATCGCTGCATTGCAAACCGAGATGGCTTCCGAGAATGGCTGAAGTCGAAATACCGAAACAATATTGTTCTATTGCGAGCCGCATGGTACGATGGAGATGCTCAGTTTGGCTCCGTTGAAATACCTGCTCAGTCCCCTCGCACAAATGAAAACCGATCCTTTTATGAACCCAGGCGTGAACGTGCGATCATCGACTTCCACGAGTACACCTCGGAGATAACTGCCAAAAGGCTTATCGACCTCGCCACGTCGGTTAAAATTGCGGCGTCACACAACGCACTGGTCTCCGTTTGCTACGGTTACACGTTTGAATTTGGGCATACCTTTAGCGGACACCTGGCACTTGGCCTCCTGGAGAAATCCAAGGCCATCGACATTATTTGTGGTCCGCCATCGTATCGTGATAGAACGCCTGGCGGAGCAGCATCGATCCCAGCTCCTATCGATTCTCCTCTGCTCCATGGCAAACTATGGCTGTCGGAAGACGATACTAAGACATTTCTTGCGCCAGAAGCACAGGATCCGGAAGACTTCAACATTCGCCTCCTCGACCGCCGAGATACTGAGCAGGCTCAGCAGCGTGCACTAGGTAGAACGGTCGCCCATGCTACGGGCATTGGTTTCATGGACCTTTGGGGAGAAGGATGGCTCGACGATGAAACAATCTGGAGCCAGATCGCGGTCTTTGTATCTCGATATAAGGCGCAGCTCGACAGACGAAAGCACTCGCGAATTCCGGATGTCGTCGCACTAATCGATGAGCGAAGCCTCCTGCACGTGCAAAAGAACGAGCAATTCCTGCGCCGACTAACATCGGGCCTTAGAGACTCTCTGCAGCGAGCTGGCGTCTCATTTGGTGTCTACCTTCAAAGCGATATTCTGTCCGATACGTTTCCCGTCGAGGCGAAGCTGTATCTATTTATGACGCCTTATCGCTTGAATACGGAACTGCAAGCCGCCGTTAAGGAGAAGCTGCAGAACTCAGGCAAGACCCTGGCCTGGATTTATGCCCCAGGCAGCTGCGAAGAACGACCATCGATTGGCGGAGCAATGGAAGAGACCGCCACGAGCACCATCGGGATAGCGCTTCGACAGCAAGAGTGGCACTCTGAAATCGGATCCAGAATCGTCGATACCCATCACGTTCTAACGGACAGACTATCGGGAAGAGAAGTCGGAGTTCGAGAACGCCTGAACCCGTCATTCTATGTAGATGATCCGGATTCTACAACACTTGCCGAGTATCAGGGATCAGGGTTGCCCTCAATCGCGGTTAAGAACTGTGGGGACTGGAAGTCCGTTTTCGTAGGCGATCCTTACGTGTCCGTCGACTTGCTGAGAGGCATCTGCAGGTATGCGGGCGTACATGTATGGACTCCGCAGGGCGACGATATCATAGATATTGGCAACGGCTATGTTACCATTCACGCAGTAAAAGAGGGGCATCGCCTGCTTCGGCTTCCTGATGCCACAGGCCTCTACGATGTAAACGATAGCCGCCATATTGCGGATGAAATTAGAGAGCATCGCTTCTTCCTTCGCAGTGGGGAAACAAGAAGTTTCTGCGTCGGTTCAGCAGACCGATTTATCATGATCGGCCTTCCAAATGTGGCGCCACCAGCTCCTGGCAGGCCAAACCCGGAGCCACCTCCAGCCCGAGTGCCGGAAATTCGTAAGGAGCCGCAGCCGCAGCTTCCACGAAACTCGGATCTCGAAACGCTAGAAGCCGTCCTTAACATGGACATCTCGTCGCTGCAAGACGTCGACTTCGATGCACTTCCAACCGAGCCCGTGGAATTTATCTTCGATAACTATAGAGACGCCGATGCGGATGGTACCGGAGAAATCGTTGCAGGCGGCAGACGCAGACGCAGACGCGGCGGTCGCGGGCGGGGCAGACGAACTGCTTCGGATGCAATAATACCGGGATCACCCGAAATAGCTGCAGATGCTGGAGAAACACAACCTATCGACCACGCTATCGTGGAAGAGATTAAGTCGTCAGTTTCGGATATTCTAGAACATAGATCTACCGAAAACGATAGTTACCTGTGGATCCATCCTTCGGAAACTACTAATGAAAATGTCCCAACCCAATCTGACGACTCAGGAGATGCGAGCGTTTAAAATCGGAGCGCGCGCGCGCAAATTCGCACTCGAAGGCTGCATGATCGAAGGATATGAGCTGCTCTACACCGCCCTTGCCGAAACGCGCGATACAGATTCGATAATGCATGGGTTGCTGACAGAGGAACTGGCAAAGTTCGAACGCAGAGTGTCAGCAATGGATATCGATCACACCTGAATCCTCCTCAATGCCGAGCGCAGCGTTAGCTGCGCTCGGCATTGTCAATCTTTAAGTTATCAAATGTCTGAGCGTAGCAGGAGACCGCGCATGTTAGGGAAGCAACAGAGTTGGCGGAAAACAATAGCAGCCATGGCATTCTTCATGACCGCCGCAACAGCATATGCAAATCCAGACGATCACACACAGCAAACAATGCGTCCTGAGGTGGCTACGCTGATAAAGCAAGCCACCGCTGTTTACCTGGGAGTCTCGACTTTCTACTCCGAAATTACGGAGAAGACAACTCGATCGGCTGAGAATGGCACTGCGGCCTCGACATCCAAATTTGTTCTTGCTTTAGACAGATCGAACGCCAGGTTCTGCTATCACGACATTACAAATCCCACCGGAACGGCGGCTGTGTCGAACGGCAAGACATTCCTAAACTACGACAGCAATCGAAATCAGTACATCGAAAAAAGGGCGCCTACAGACTTTAAGGGAATCAATATTGTCGATGACATTACGTTCGAACCAATCGGAGGATATCTGATTGCACTTATGCTGCAAGGGGATGCTCAAGCAGACCGCGACATTCGCAAAGCGCTGTCAACCGCAACCATCGATCCAGTTGTCAATGAAAATGGCAGAAAGCTAACTCCGCTACATATTCTGCTTGGTGCAACGCAAGAGCCGTACAACGTCTACTTTAACGATGAGCACCAGATTGTACGTACAAGTCTGAAACTGAAATCGGCCGACTCTTCGGTAGATATAGAAGAACAGATTGGCGACGCTAAACTCAATAAGCCCGTCGATCCGGCAGTCTTCTTATATACACCTCCTGTCAACGCAATTAAAGTGGATCATTTCATGGCGCCACAGCGGCCTGGCGATGCAGTGCTCAACACACTTCGCCCGCAACTTGCTGCGTTCGTAGCGGGACAAGTACCAGGAACAAAGACGGATGTCGTCGCACTGATGAAACAGGCTTCACAGGCATACAGCAATATGCAGACCTACAGCCATACGGCAACATTTCGAGTCACCGGCACCGTAGACGGAAAAAAAGTAGATAATTCAGCTCGATTCGCGCTTGCCATGTCAAAGCCGAACAAATATGCTTTCAAGAGTCTTACGAGATCGCCTGTTGCGGTTGTTACAGACGGTACGTCGTTGATCGATTTCAGGGCGAGTGAATATACAAAAGGTCCAGCTCCAGCAAACATATCGGACATCAAACTGGATCAGGACGATTTTGACCCGGTGGCTGGCAGCTATCTCGTGTCTGTCCTTTTGCAGGATCGCGCTTTCAAAGATCCTAAGATACTTGGCATACTATACAAAGGCACGGTACACCGCGGCATCACCGTTGATTCAAAAGTGTGGGATGCACTTGAATTCCCGATGCAAGGTGGGCTTATCTTTGTACTCTTCTTCGACCCTCGCACACACCTCGTCGTGCGCGCAGCTGCGAAAGTGCCAGATCAGGATCTCATTCTTTCAGAAACGTTCGAAGACGTTACAATTGATAAACCAGTACCGCAATCGGCCTTCACCTATGCCCTCCCCGCAGATGCCAAGCTAATAAAAAAATCAGGCAAGTAACTGGCTCGTTAAAAAGGCTCCCAGCGTTAATAACCGCTGGGAGCCTTTTATTTAATGACAACCTGAACGAAACCTTCATCCGCCAGGCGACCAGTCTGTCCTAACGCCTGAAGCTTAACACCCGTAAATTCCGCTCGTTAGCGCTGTGTCAGGCCAGTGCTTCAGCTAGGTCCGTAACTTCCCATGGGAAATCGGGGTTGCCAAAGTGCCCGTTCTTCGCTGTGTTTAGATACTGAATTCTATCAGGATTCAGAAGCTGAAGTTTTTCGATCATCGCTCTCGGGCGGAGATCTATCGCCTTGCGAACCCGCTTTACGATTTCAGTTCCAGATATCTTGCCCGTGCCGAAGGTCTCAACTAGAACGCTCACTGGCTCAGCAACGCCAATGGCGTAGGCAAGCTGAATCTCAGCCTTATCCGCCAGCCTGGCAGCCACAATGTTCTTGGCAATATAACGACCGGTATACGCTGCGGATCGGTCGACCTTTGAAGGATCCTTACCGGAGAATGCACCACCGCCGTGTCGGGCAGCGCCACCGTAGGTATCGACAATGATCTTTCTTCCAGTCACTCCAGTATCGCCCTGAGGTCCGCCAATCACAAAGCGGCCAGTCGGGTTAATGTGATACTTTATGTTGCCTTTGATGTAACCTTCGTAATTCTTAAGAACTGGATCGATTACGTACTTTCGCACATCCAGCTGAACCTGCTCGAGGGAGTGATTTGGATCGTGCTGAGTTGAGATGACGATAGTATCGATGTGATCTGCTTTGCCATCTGCACCATACGCGATCGTTACCTGAGACTTGGCGTCTGGCCGAAAACCCAGTTCTGGGTTGGACCTGCGCACATCGGCAAGCACTCGGGTGAGGTCATGCGAAATGGTGAGCGCAAGTGGCATTAGCTCCTTTGTCTCGTTTACGGCGTAACCAAACATCAGCCCCTGGTCGCCAGCTCCCTGCTCATTCGGATCGGTGCGATCAACACCCATTGCGATATCTGCAGACTGCTGCTGAATAGCTAACATAACGCCGCAGGTATGCCCGTCAAAACCAAAGTCAGTGCGATCGTATCCTACATTCACGATCGTCTTGCGAACAACATCAGCGATCTCAACGTAAGCGTTGGTGGTCAGCTCGCCTCCTACGACGCAGAGCCCACGAGTCAAAAAGGTTTCGAGCGCGACGCGTGAGCCTGGATCTTGCTTGAGCAACTGATCTAGAACTGCATCGCTAATCTGGTCCGCAAGCTTGTCAGGATGGCCTTCAGAAACGCTTTCAGACGTAAACAGGGCAAAATCAGACATTGTGGATTCCTTTCTTGTTTCGCGATTCTATCTCAGTGGGTCACTGAATGGCATAGAACCGCGTGTCCCGATATCAGCTATGAGCGCCGGGATGGAGAGAGGCAAAATAAATCCTCTTCTGCATGCAGAAGAGGTCGTATGGCGTACTATTGTCGGAGTTGGACGTGAGGAACTCGTTCGATGCGCCTTACGCTCTTATCTTGCAGTTGGCAGTCGGTACTGCCCGGAATTAGCACCTGCCTTATCATCATACGATGACAAGGTGGTTGTTGTGGCGTCACAGGGCCGGATCCCTCGACCACTCTTGATAAGAACTGTACTTATTCAATTGTCGGCTTATGATGGCATAACTGAGTAAAGCAAGTCAAGAGCGGATGGTTAGTAGCCGGATTCTACAGCGTGAGGAGCAACCAGCGCAACTACCAATTCCCTCGCGCTTGAACTTCTTCCCTGCAAAGCTACTTCCCTCGCGCTGACGCGTAGTTCCCTCCGCGAAGCGGTAGTTCCCGCGGCGCAGCCGCCGTCACTCCGCGCTGCCTAGCCGATTCAACTGCTCACGAGCAACCAAGGCAACTTCCTGGTTCGGATTTGTCGAAAGCTTCACTAAAGTCTGCCTGGCCTGGCTTACTCCAATCTCGCCTAGCGCAACAGCGGCCCATCGCTGCCCGACAGGATTCGCAGAGTTGGCAGCCGAGCGCTGCAGTGTGTTAAGTGCGCTTACGCCTTGCAGAGATAGTGCCTGGGCAGCGTAATATGCCACTACACCGCCACCATTTATTGCTTCCGCCAAAGCGCTCGTTGAATCGGGCCCAATTGCAGCAAGCGCGTCCCGTGAAGCAATGCTCACGTCTCCACTCGAATCGTGCAGCTGTGCGATCAGAGGCGTTACACCTAGCTTGTCGCCAGGGAAGCCCAGAGCAGTTGCCGCGCTCGCACGCAACTGCGGTGTCCCACCAGGGCTCCTAAGGACCTTAATTAATGCCTCGCACGCAACAAAAGTAGTCGCATCGTACGCGCCGCCCGGAGCAAGCGCCGCGCGCAGTGCATCTATCGCACCGGACTGCTGACTGGGTATCGGGCTCTGAACTGCGCTCACCACCGAGCGAATCACGTTGGCCTTAAGTGGTGTGGTTAATCCCTGTCGGGCAGACCTAGCTAGCGCCGCAATTGCTGCGCCTCGTATATCCTGGTCCTTGTCGGCGAGTGCGTTTATGAGCACCGAAATTGAAGTGGAGCTGCCAATCTTGCCAAGTCCCGAGGCCGCCTGTGAGCGCGCCTGTTTGTCATCGTCAGGATTCGTCACGGCCTCTGTGAGCGCAGCCTCACCACTCGCATCAGCGATAAGCGCGATGGCGCCAATCGCGATTCGACGCACGTGAGCGCCATCAGAATGCATAGAGTTTATCAGGGTAGTGGTAGCGCCCGGATCCCCTATCTTTCCGAGTGCATCTGCTGCGCCACTTCGCAGAGCCTCGTCTGCCTTGTAGCCTTTTGCATCCTTATCTGTGAGAAAACCGATGAGGAGCGGCAAACTGCGACAGTTTGCGCCATTGGTCACGAAAAGCTGGCTGCCCAGAATATCGCCGCCAGGACCGCGTGTTGGATCATCGGCCTTCATTCTGGCAATTATGTTTTCCACAACATTTGGCTTCGGGCCAATGCCAACGCCTGCGGAAGTAAATGCCAAGCGCACGCCTTTGCGAACTGCATTATCGCCGTCACCAATCCCGATTACCAGTTGGCTCAGGTTTCCGGGTGTGCTGTCGCCTATCCTCTGCAGTGTCAATATCGTCCGGTCACGGACGCGCGAGTCGGTGTCCTTCAACAAACCAAGAGCCTGCTTTACAGCCGCGGCGCGATAATCAACAGAATCTTTTACCGTTTTGTCCTGCACGACGGTACTGTCGTTGCCCAGAGACTCAAGCGCTTCCGCCGCGTGCAAGCGAGTTTCGATCGACTCTCCCGTAATTGAATCGGAAAACTGCTCAGTCTTTACGAGTTCAAGGGCAGATGCGCTGCGCACCTTTGAGTCAGAACTCGACATGCCAACGACAAGTCCATGCACATACTGGCTATGGCGCAGCGCTGCTCCAACCACTGCAAGCACTACCAGCCCGAACAGTATGTAGTTCAGGTACTTTCGTAACATAACGCACTCTCCGATCATCGCCAAAACCTAAGCCAGACTTTGTTGTTCACCGGCTAATTTGACGATATGTTGTAACACATACCCGCAATTACGAGGCCGATTGCCGCCAGAATAACGCACCAGACCTTCCAGCGACGCGCAGTAAACAGCTGAGCAACCACGAGCGCACCAAAACCAAGCCCGATCTCTGCCGCTGCCCGCATACCGCTATCCAATTGCCCATTATACCCAAATCTGTTCACGGCCGCCGTGTCAGAACCAAGTACGCAGCACATCAGCGCCATCAGCGCTGCACAGCAGAACCGCTCTGCAATACCTACATCGGAAGCGATAGTAATAATGAGCAGGATCAGCCCTAGTCCTAGTGACGACGCAGCGGCGGGAGGCGCCAGATTTCTGTGTGCGCTTCCCATGATCGCTGTTATCATCGCTGGCGCGCCTACAGTTGCGAGTAGGGGAACAAACCAAATCGCAATCTCTCTAAAATGCGGACGAGGGCGTATCACCGTTAGCTGAACAGGTACATTTATGCCTCCTGCCAACGTTTCAATTTTGACTTGTGCCTCGTATGTGTCATCGGGGGCAAGTCCGTCCGTGTCCGCAGTGATTGTAATCTTTTGGCGCTTCTGGTCAAAATTCAGGGGGTTGCTCTGCACCCAGCGCTGTCCCGTATAGGCTTCAGGGTACGTAACCTCCACGGCGCCTCCAACTGCGCCTCTCAAACCGGAGGTTCGGACCGTGATGTTAGTGGATCGGTTCTCACCGCTGCGAACTGCTCCAAAATCGACCGATCCATGGGAAGCCGAGAGTGTCGCTTGCCGTCGAAAGAAGGATCTCACTCCTCCCGATTGGGATGGAGCTGCTTCAATATCGGGTTGTGTCGAGGCCGTTACAGGTGAACTATCGACGGCGGTCGCTTGAACAATGACAGGAGAGGCAACTGTTCGATCGACCAGCGATGTATCCGAACCGACAGCGAGATCTTGGTAACGCGCATCTAGGCCATCGATTGGAGAAGTAGCAGACTGTTCAGTATAGAAACGCGTATCCGCTGCCGGCAGCAGCTGCTGGACTTCCCGCAGATCGGAAAGAAAATCTGCTGCCGTTGTGTACCGTAGCTCCTTGTCCCGCATCAGCGATCGTGCTACCACGCGACACAAGCTCGATGGCGCGAATGGCACTAGCTGATCGAGTGGTGTAGCAATCTCATTTTCGAGGGAGCGTTTCCAGGCAAACGGAGACTTGGGATTGGTCACATTAAATGGGCGTTCGCCGGTGAGCATCTCAAAAAGCGTAACGCCAACTGCCCATATATCGGATTGACTATCAGACCGGTTCTCTTCCGCAAAATCCTCGGGTGCCATATAGGCATAGGTCCCGGCGCCACCGGCATAAGCATTCGTTGTCAATATCTCAGCGAGGCCAAAGTCTGCAAGCTTTACAACGCCATCTGAACTAATTAAAATATTGGCGGGCTTAATATCTCGGTGCACGGTCTGCATGCTGTGAGCATAGTTGAGCCCTTCAAGTATCTGAATAGTAATATCCACGGCGCAGGGTATGTCGAGGGGTCCACTGCTGCGCAGCAGCTCTTGGAGGTTCTTTCCGCGCACATACTCCATATCGATTACTACCTTGTCATCGATACGATCCACACCGTTCACTCTCACAATATTGTGATGGCGCAGCCTATCCATCACTCGAGCTTCTTCAAGAAACCTGCGAAGGTCTCCTGCCTGAACATCAACCTCTTTCAGGGCAACCTGGCGATTGAGGAGTGTATCCTTCGCAAGGTAGACAATCCCGGATACTCCCCTGCCCAGCACATCGAGGCGTTCATATTTCCCGAGCATCCCTAAAGACATTGTGCCCCGCCTCTCATACTAGAAATCTGCATTTTGAGGGTGAGCATGGCCCTTTGGCAACGTCTTCACACGCAGAACCTTCAGCCTGTTTGAGTCAAGAACATAGATATTTCCCTCATTGTCCACAATCAGTTTGCTCGGGGCGGTTAGTTGTCCTTTTCCCAAATCATCATTGGTTCGTGTTCCATCACGGTTGTAAGTCTCGATGCATTTTGTTTCAACATTGATGTAATACATATTGCCGGCCGCATCGAAAAATATGTCGCAGCGAGGCTTTGCTTCAGCAGCGCCGCTCGCAGGCTTTTGCGGCTGGGTAGAGGGAAACTGCGGACCCATTGGCGACAGAACCCGGGATGGCAACACCTTCACGATCTTTCCATCCAGCTTCGCAACAATAGGATAGCCCTGGGGAGTCAACTGCAGCATATCTGCCTGCACGGCAACATCCGCGACTGTCTTTGCGGCTTCATAAGTAAGTGAGCCTGGAGTTGGCAGGTTTTCCGCGATATTCGATGGGTTAGCTCCACCGGTCGGCAAGACACGATGTTTCAAATTCCACATAATTGCCGCTTCAACGAGGATCACGAGCACCAGCAGCCCTGCCACTACCGGTGCATATCGCAGTACTTTATCCTCAACGGTACCTGGGTGAACCATTCGTACTACGTCAGACTCATCCTCGCGCTGGATGGGCATTGAAGGCTTTGGCCTTGGCGGCTTAGGCGCATCATCCCACTCTTCATCGTAATCTGGATCCTTTGCAGAAGCCGACCGCCAATCCTGCACAGGGTCTGTTGCGTCATCAGCCTTAGCGACGACCTCTACGTCGAATTCGCTCACAGGCGAGAAATTACCGTAATGCATTACAACTACAGTTATATTGTCTCTGCCGCCATTGCGCAACGCATGGGCAACGAGCCGATCACATGCCTTTTCAGGTGTAGCAGAACCAAGGAGCGTCTCTAAGATCTCCTTCTCTGGCATCTCCGTAGTCAGGCCGTCTGAGCAAATCAACAGCACGTCCCCATCGTACAAATCGTGCGTATCGATATCGGGAATTACTTCTGGGCTCAGTCCAACAGCCCGCGTAATCTGGTTTCTGAAACGGTGTAATCGCGCCTCTTCTTCAGTTAATGCGCCTTTCATTAGCTCTTCGAAAACTTCCGAGTGATCCCGCGTTAGCAGGCGTAGGGACTCATTACGCAATAGGTATGCTCTGCTGTCACCAACATTGCCAATGGTAATCTGTCCTTCGTTAATGATGGCCGTAACGCAAGTTGTCGCCATTCCGTGAGTATCGGAACGCTTATGGAACCTGCCCTGGGTCATTATTTTGCCGTTGGACCGTACAATAACATCCCGTGTCAGTTGCGTCAGATCTTGCACATCAAATGGTGATTGACGCATCGACGTACTTTCGAGCACACCAAACGAGACTGTTTCAACGAGTAGGCTCGATGCAATTTCACCGGCTCTCCGACCGCCCAGGCCGTCTGCCACGATCATCAAACCGTCCAGCTTGCCATTGAGTTGATTTCTGCTCAACACGGCACAACTGTCCTCATTTACTTCGCGCGAGTTCCCAATGTCACTCTTGAAACTAATCACCAGATTGTGAGTTGTCGTTGTCAATATTTCGTTTCCGTAGCTCTCATTTAATATCCCTGGCAACATCCAGGATGCAGCGCCTTCATCGCTCTTTGATTGCAAGCCGAATGAGTGTCACGCCGAACGCAACAAAGCTCGCAAGCAGTACGTAGCGGAGAAATGCCATCGATATCATCTGTCTAAACCCGTCATTAGAGTATCCTACTCACCTACCGACCCGCTTCAAATCGGAGAATGAGAACGCCGATGGCAATCCGATCGCCGTCTGAAACAGCAGCCGGGCTCCTGATACCTAATGGAGTATCATTGATTGCAGTCGCAAAGCCCTCACTTAGCGCCTCCACCCTATACGTGTCGCCGTCATAGGAAATACGTGCGTGTCGGGTAGCGACGGATCGGTCTGGCAGCACGATATCATTCGTTACTCCCCGTCCAATCCATGTTTCGCTAGCAAGCAAAAAGTCATCGACATCACGTTGGCTATCTGTAAGTACCAATCTGGCTGAACGCGTGTGGAGCAATCGCTGCGGTGGTGACGAACTGCCATTGCCCGAGAAGTCGCGTGCGGCGGCGCCACCATAAACACCCCGGTACTGCACACGAGACGATGAGGGAGCAGATCTATCTTCAACCTCAACGTTGTCCGCATCGGTGCGATACTGCTGAAATGTCAACTTCGTCGTACCGATAACCAGTTCATCACCATCGTTTATCGATCGATTATCAATCCGCTTTCCGTTGACTTTCGTTCCGTTTGTGCTGCCAAGATCATATATCGTGAACCGGCCGTCGGCCTCTCGCTCAATTCGTGCATGCCTCTTGGATATCTGACCATCCGAGTCAATGACGAGATTGTTTCCGGCACCTGGTGAGCGACCGATGCTCACTGAATCTCCTGCTAGCTCGAAGCGGTAAGGGCTTCGGTCTGGTGCATAGACGACAAGAGCGGCAGACGGCGTTGGAACAGTACCATCCTCAAGTTCCCGCTCGGCACGAACGCTTACAACGGTTCTATCTTCGACATGCACGCGTGTCGCTGCGGGTGAGTCCAAGGGTGCATCAACGGCCGGGCTCGTAATCTTGCTATCGTAACGGCACTTTACCCGAACCTTCTCTCCCTTACGATCTGGGCTCCCTTCGGTTGGCTCAACTTCCCTGATCGTAAAATCCAGAACTCCACGAATATGGTAGTTGTTCTGCTGGCAGTACCGACGAATAGCCGCTTCGAGCTCATCCTTATTTAAGAAGGAGAGTAAATACTCCTTTTCCTCGTCGTCGTGAACGTTAATCTCTAAAATATACTGGTTTGGAACATAGATATTGTTATCAAATCCCTCCTTACGACCACTCTCCATTGCGGTGAGAATGCGGCGCAATATATCCCTCGGCCTGACGTCATCCGAACCACCAAAAAGCCCTTCGTACCACGCGCCAAATGAACGGTTTATCTTCTCTAGCAAGTCCATTCCCGCTCCTTAGAAAACATCTGCCTTACGGTCAGCTGTTCGCGCACCGCAAATTTTTGCAGTACCGCAAAAAAACAACACCCGAGTTTGAGACGTGTTAGCAGTCGCTTCGGTTGCAGTAAAAGCATCAAACTTAGCCGCTCAACAGATGCATGCGAAGACTTTGAGCAGGAAATGAATACCGAGAAAGCGCATTAGATCATTAGGTCGCGCACGCTTCAGGAGCCTGGCCACAGATTCCGATATCGGGAGAATTACGCTTTGACAATTGAAAACGATGAAGTAGTTGTAATCTACTTCGCCATCTGCGACCACGTCCTAACCGAAGCCGGTACCAGCAAACAGTCACTCATAGGAATCTACTCGGGCCTGGTATCGCAGCAGTTCCCCATGTACTCAAACCTGTCCGTTGGAGTTGGAATCCGCTTGCAGTCTACACGACAGCGCGATATTACGTTTAGCTTCACTGGCCCTGACGGCAAGCGCCTGTTTGATTCTCCACCATTGCCTGCCAACTGGGACAATGTTAAGAACAGTATGGAAGGCTCAGGCTTCGCTGCATTACAAATCGGTGTAAACGTCCGGTCTATACTCTTTGATCAGCCGGGAATCTATACTGCAGCGTTATATTGCGATGGCAATCTGCTTTCCACATACCCACTTGCAGTCCAGCGCGGATAAAAGGTCGACTGCTACACCGCATCATGCGAAAAGTGCATCCATGGTGTGTGTCTGCGCCGACTTGTACTGTTCGTTGTAAAGGTTTTGATATACACCCTCGCGCGCCACAAGCTCAGCATGGGTTCCTACATCAACAACACGGCCAGCATCCATTACGATGATCCTGTCCGCATTCATAATTGTCGAAAGTCGGTGAGCGATAACGAAGCAGGTTCTTCCTTGCATCAGTCTTTCGAGCGCTGCCTGAACGTTAGCCTCAGTTTTGCTGTCCAGCGCTGATGTCGCATCGTCCAAAATCAATATCTTGGGGTTTGTAAGCGTTGCACGGGCGATACTCATTCTCTGCTTTTGACCTACAGACAGTTTGATTCCGTCTTCACCGATTTTTGTGTCGTAGCCGTAGGGCAAGTTCAGGATGAAGCTGTGAAGATCGGCATTCTTGGCGGCCTGAATTATCTGTTCATCCGTCGCATCATGGAACCCGTACATGATGTTTTCTTTTAGTGACACGGAGAACAATAGACTCTCCTGGCTCACAATCCCAATCTGTCTCCGCACCGACTCTAATCTTACCTGCCGCAGATCAACGCCATCGATCAGGATCCGGCCCGCGGTTACATCGTAGAACCGCGCAATCAGGTTTACCAGGGTCGTCTTCCCAGCGCCGCTCGGCCCGACGATTGCTATTATCTCTCCAGGCTTTACCCTCACCGTAATATCCCGCAATACTGTCTCATCGCGGCTGTAGCCAAAACGAACCGCTTCCAACTCTACCGCCCCTTGCATGTTGCGGATTACGACGGCATTATCTGCATCAACAATCTCCGGTCTTGTGTCAAGCGTCTCGAACACGCGCTCCATCGCTGCGCCTGTCCATTGCAGGGTCACATTGAAGTCAACCACACGAACGGCCGGGTCATACAACTGAGCGATAAGGGCATTAAATGCGAGGAGTTCTCCAATGTGTAAATTCAGATGCAGCACGAGGTTGCCGCCGTACCAGAGAACGAGCCCGGTGCCTAACGCACGAATAATCTGTGCGTAAGCGCTCAGTTTGCGATTGAGTTTCATCTGCGTCATACCGAGGGCGAAGTTATCCTGGACCGTGTCCATGAACTTCTCTGTCTCGTACTCTTCGCGAACAAAGGCCTTAACGACACTGATACCTGCGAGCTTTTCCTGCAGTACGCCAAGCATAAGATCCCACTTCTCACGAAGCTGCTCACTCAGTGGGCGAATATGCTTGATAAAGAGCTTGTAGTTAATAACGTAGAACGGAATCACGCAGATCGCGATAACGCTCAGCTTCCACTGCATGCGAAACAACACGAAAAGCACTGCGAACTCACTGAACACATCGGCAATGAACTGAACAAAGCCACCCGAAATCATCT
Source organism: uncultured Chthonomonas sp. (assembly GCA_903919615.1). GTDB lineage: Bacteria > Armatimonadota > Chthonomonadetes > Chthonomonadales > Chthonomonadaceae > CAIXIX01. The sequence continues at coordinate 22,336 of CAIXIX010000434.1, read as the reverse complement.
GCTGAATAAAATCAATGTCACCCATCAAGCGTGCCATGATCTTTCCGGTCTGCCGGGTGTCATAGTACGCGAGCGAAAGACGGTTCAGGTGCCTGTAGGACTGAAACCGAAGGTCAAAAACGATTCTCTGTCCTAACCACCCAATAAGATAATTCAAACAGTAGGACATGATTCCCCGGGCGAGATACAACCCGACTACCATGCCAAAAACCAGATTTAGCGCTGACCACTTCTTGTGAGGAAGCACGTCATCAATGACATACTGGACAATCTTCGGCACTGCAATAGGCGTTAGAGAGTTACACAGCAGTAGAAATACTGCCAGTACAACCTGCCTCCTGTAGGGTCTCAAATAACCCAATAGCCTTGCGAACTGCTTCACCCGTTTTGCTCCCGCAAATTAACCGGTACTTCAACTTGCTTATTTGCGGTCATATAGCTGTTGACGCCTCTACCAGACCTTCAAGCGCAACCTTAAACTGTTGGTTATAGAGCCCCGCGTAGATGCCATCGCTTGCCAGCAGCTCTTGATGGCTTCCAAATTCTTTGATAAGGCCCTTCTCCATCACGACAATCTTATCTGCCTTGATAATTGTTGATAGCCGGTGGGCTACGATAAAGCTTGTCCTGCCAACAAGCAGCCTATCAAGCGCTTCTTGTATCAGGCTCTCTGTTTCGGAATCTAGTGACGAAGTTGCTTCATCAAGAATTAGAATCCTGGGATCGCTCAGGATAGCGCGGGCGATCGCGATTCTCTGCTTCTCGCCGCCGGAAAGCTTAATACCGTGCTCACCAATTCTCGTATCGTAACCGCGAGGAAGAGCTGAAATAACATGCGCTATGTTAGCGGCCGTGGCAGCCGCTTCAATCTCCTCTTGCGTTGCGTCGAGACGGCCATAACGAATATTTTCACGTATGGTTGTATTGAATAACACGGTCTCCTGAATGACTACTCCAACCTGACTTCTAACAGATTTAAGCTTAACATCACGCAGGTCGTGACCATCGATCGTTATTCGCCCACCCGTCACATCATAATGCCGCTGTAACAGGTTTACCATTGTGGTTTTACCAGAGCCCGATTGTCCGACGAATGCAATCATCTGGCCAGCCTTCACGTCGAGGTCGACCCCTTTGATTACGGGCTGACCAGCCTCATACTCGAACCACACTTTCTCGTACGTTACATCTCCCTTTACATCCGGCAACTCTAAAGCGTCGGTTCGATCCGTAACAATGGGTTTCGTATCCAGTGTGTAAAATATTCTGCCAAGCGCCGTATTAGTTCGAGCAATCTGATCGTTAAGCTGAATAAGTCGTACCGTTGGAGCATAGATGTAGCCGCTCATATAGCCGTAAAACGCCATGAGTGAACCTGCAGTCAAGTCTCCATGCATTACAAGCCGGCCACCATACCACAGCAGCAGCCCCGTGCCGCATCCGCTTCCAATGAACTCTGCGATCGTCCATAATCCCGTGCTTAGTGAGGTCATACGCACGTTTAGACCAAGGAGGTTGCGCGTTTCACCAACGAACTGCCGAACTTCGTACCGCTCTTTTGCATAGGATTTAACTACCTGAACACCGGTAAGCTTTTCCTGAAGATCGCCGTATATAACTTCACGCTGGTCGCGGACATCGGAGCTTGTCTTCTTAATCCGTCCAATAAATGTGAGGTAGTTTAAGATATAAAACGGATAGACTGCTAGTGCGGCTAATGACAGCCTCCAATTGATGGAGAATACGATCACAAGGACGGCAGACAGCATCACAGTATCCTGTACGACATTGACGAACCCGCCGCCAATTAGCTGATCCAGAGATGCAACATCATTTGTGATGTTGGACATCAATTTGCCGGTCTGGCTCTTTTCAAAAAAGCCGAGCGAAAGTGTCTGCATATGTGCATAGAGCTTTCGCCGCATGTCGTACTTGAACCTCTGACCAAGATAGGTGATGCAATATGTGAGCCAAAAGCCAATGAAGGCGCTGCAAATTGCGATACCCACAACGATACTAAAAATACCGGGAAGATTTACAGGACGATGCTGCATCACGTGATCGGTTAGGTATTTCACGATCATGGGAGGTGGGAGTGTAAGGGCGGAATTTACTACGGTTAGAAAAGCAATAAGCGCCATGATACGAGCATATCTGCGCAGCTCTCCTACGAACCGAATAAAGTTTTGCATAACCAGGGATCCCGGGAGCTCACCAGATTATGAACGCTGCAGTAGCATCGCTCAAAGTGAAAACGGTTCTTAACTTATAATTTTACCTCAGCATCGATTTTGATGCCTGAAAAATCGAATAAATAGATGCGAACCCGTTTCTATTCTATTCCATCACTCATTAACCATTTTTAATGTTGAATTAATCCAATTTTAAGGTGCAACCTGTATTCTCACGTCACTCGGTGGCCTCGATTGACGAGGCGATCGATCCTCCGGCCTACCCGAAAACGCGCAACAGTTTAATGTCCGTACTTCTAAGCCGGTTTTGTATTCTTCGGAGCTAAGATCATGCCTTCTTCAGATGAACCAGGGCCAATGCCAAAGGCCGGCACTAGCAATAGCGGCAAGAGATTTGTTTCACGGTTGCCGATCGCTGGCACGCTGTCGGTTATGATTATTGATTCGGCGTATCTGGCTATCTCAAACCGCGCCTCTGGACCACCGCGCATTCCGATATCAGCGCTCATATTCGAGGGCTCCCTGCTGCTTCATCTCGGTCTGGGTATATTAGGCATCCTCTATCTGCTTGCGGAGGAACGCGTACTTGGTGCCTCTGTGCGCCGCCAGGCGGGATCCGCAAGAACACTGGCGAGAATTACGCTGCTGTGCCTCCGTTTTGTGATGCTAACCGGCATTTGCTTCCTTGGCATTGGGTTTCGGTGGCTTCCAATGGGCATTCGCATGCCGCTAAGAACGGTTCATGATCTGGCAACTATCGGCTTCCTGGTATCCGGGCTGGCATTCATCATTCTAAAGGCGAGAACTTCGCTGCCGGAAGCTGTGGCAGACCGAGCCCGAGCGCGGTTTGCGTTGAAGCTCTCGGGTCTTGTAACTGTGCCGTTTGCGGCTCTGATCCTTTACACGATATACGCGCCAAATACCGATCGAGTTATTGTCAATCCTGCCCTGCCACCTCTCAACGCCGCATATGAAGGCGATGGCGCTACTGGAAAGTTCTACCCTGCCTCGGTGCAATCTGTCGACCAACAGTTCTTCCCATCCAAATATTTCATGGATTCGAAAACGTGCGGCGAGAAGGGATGCCACCCAGACATCTACAAGCAGTGGGAATCGTCTGCACACCGCCGCGGATCATTCAACAACCAGTGGTACCGGAACTCGATCGAATACATGCAGGAAGTTATCGGGACGAAGCCCTCAAAATGGTGCGGCGGATGTCACGACATGGCAGTACTCCTTACCGAAGACCCGCATAATCCCGGAAAATCGAGGTTCGACTCCCCCATCATGGCGCATGATTTCCCGGTTGATAAGTACCCGGAATCACATAGCGGAATCGGCTGCGCTGCATGTCACTCCATCGTTCACGTTAAGAGCACCATGGGCGTCAATGACTACACTCTCGACTACCCGCCCATGCATAAATATATCATTACTGCAAATCCTGTAGCTCGTGAGCTTCAGGATTTCCTAACGCGAGTCGCTCCAACGCCACATAAGAAGACATTCTTGCGGCCATTTCATCAGGAGCAAACAGCGAAGTTTTGCGCGGCATGCCACAAAGTTCACCTGGACGTTGCCGTCAACAACTACCGCTGGCTGCGAGGCTTCAGTGAATATGATTCATGGCAGCAGAGCGGCGTATCGGGATTTGGCGCAGCCTCGTTCTATTATCCGAGTGATGACAATGGCAATCCGGCATTCAAGAAATGTACCGATTGTCATATGCAAGGTGTGAAATCGGGCGACGCGGGCGCAGTAAATGGCCTGGTTCATGATCACCGATTCCCAGCTGCGAACACGGCGCTCCCAACAGCGTACCACGACAAGGACATGCTTGCTGCGACAACTAAGTTCCTGCAAGACAAAGCGCTGTCTGTCGATATCTTTGCCCTCCGCAGACCCCTCGGAACAGTAAAGCTGCGACATCAGTCTAGCGGTTCTGGACAGCGAACTCAACAGGTTCAAGATACACCTGCAACCGCTAGCATTGTCGGGGACGACACGGGAACCCATATCGCTGCGGCACAAACAACAAACCAGGCCGAAAAGCTAATTGCTCCTATTAACCGTGGCGGCCCGGACGCGGTTCTAAGGCGCGGTGAATCGCCGCTGGTCGATGTCGTCGTCCGCACTCTTAAGGTGGGACATTCCTTCCCAGGTGGCACAATTGATTCCGCAGACGTCTGGCTGGAACTCGAGGCGAAGGATAACACTGGAGCAACGATTTACCATAGCGGTAAGCTGCAATGGCCGAACGGGCCGGAAGAGCCTGGAGCGGAACAGTATAGAGCTGTGCAGATTGACGAGCATGGCAACATGATCGACAAGCGTAATGCATGGGCGGCACGAGCTCTGGTCTATTCAAAAGTCATTGGTCCTGGCTCAGCGGATGCGGTTCATTTCAGACTGACCGTTCCCAATAACTGTGGAAACCAGATAACTCTTACTGCTAAGCTTAACTTCCGTAAGTTCGCCTGGCACAACAATGCGTTCGCATATGCTGGGAGAACGGATGATACGGTTGGCGCAACCGATGACGCATCAAAGGTAAAAGTCGGCGTAGGCTACGATAGCGCAGGCCATGTAAAGACAACTGGACCTGTGTCGCACGGCTGGGATGATCGTAAGTTCCGGTTTGACGCGGATCTCTCCAAAGTGTCGGGAGACATTAAAGCGATACCCGATCTTCCGATTACCGTTCTGGCGCAAGACACAGTTATCCTGCCAGTCATAGATGGCAATGCCCCTGGCCCACTGCCATTGATTGTGGCGACCGACGACACAAAGAAGAAGGACCGTGTCCGGTGGAACGACTATGGAATTGGTCTCATGCTTCAGGGCGACTTTCTGCACGCAACAAACGCTTTCGAGCAGGTAACCAAAATCGCTCCTGCATGGCCGGAAGGCTGGGTTAATATCGGCCGAGTGCGCCAGGTGGAGCGCGATACGCCTGCCGCTCGGGCTGCATTTGAAAAGGCTTTTACCCTTTACGATGCAAAACCTACTCCCATGACAAAATACCAACGAGCTAGAACTCAAAACTTTTATGCTCAATCTCTGTTTGATTGTGGGCAGATCGACGCTGCAGTAGCCGTGCTTCTTCAGGCGATTGAGGTGTTCCCAGACGACCGCAATATGCGCAATCTTGCAGGAATAATTCTCTTCAGAGTTGGAAAATACGACGACTCTATTAAACAGTTGAAGTACACTCTGTCGATAGATCCAGAAGATGTAATCGCGCATTACAATCTGATGAAATGCTACAGGGCCAAAGGGGATGTGGCCCAAGCGGATGTCCATGCCAGCCTTTATAAGCGCTTTAAAGCGGATGAAACGACAACTCATCTGGTTGGACCGTACGTTCGTACGCATCCCTTAGATAACAACCTTGCTCAGCCGATACACGAGCATGCAGACGCCGTAATCTTGCCGAAACCTCAATGGTTGATAACACTTGAGGCGATGCAATCGAAGCAGGCAATGACTGAACTTCACAAGTCGCCTGCACATCCAATTGCTGCATCTGGTCTGCGTGGCGCAATACATAACCAATAGGTTGATGAGAGAGAATAGTAACGATATGTCGCTTCACAGTTCAGCGCGTTACAACCGTAAGCATAGAATGCTTTTGACGTCAGCAGTCCTTGTTACAGTTGGATCTATCGGCGGCGGATGCAGTTGTGGCAAGAGCACCACGATCATCGCACCGCCGACGGCGGTAGCAGCCCAGTATTCGGGTATCACGTTTAAAGATATCACCTCGACGTCTCACCTCAATTTCAAACATATCAACGGAGGGTTTGGCCAGAAGTGGCTTCCAGAGACGATGGGAAGCGGACTAGCGTGGATCGACTATGATGGCGATGGATTCCAGGATCTCTTCGTCGTCAATAGCCGAGAGTGGACCGCCGCAGAGAGAGCGGCCGGACATCAATCCGCTGCTTCTGGCACAAACACCGTCTCCACATGCAAGCTCTATCGCAACAATGGCGATGGCACATTTACCGATGTAACCCAAAAAGCACATCTGGATATCCCAATATATGGAATGGGAGTGACGGTTGGAGACTTTGACAACGATGGTCGGCCCGACCTTTTTGTCACAGGGCTGACGCGAAACTATCTGTTCCACAATAATGGCGACGGCACGTTTACGGAATGCGCTCAGAAAGCCGGCGTGGTTGGGGAGGGCTGGGGTTCAAGCGCAGCCTTTGTAGACTACGACAAAGATGGCAATCTCGATCTTGTGGTCTGTCACTACGTCAACTGGAGTCCGGCCACCGATATTACATTTATGATTAATGGGCATCGCACCTACGGTACGCCACAAAAGTACACGGGGCTGCCGCCAACGCTCTATCACAACAATGGCAACGGGACCTTTACAGACGTTTCGGTAAAAGCCGGGTTCAGAACATCATCAGACAAAACCCGAGAGCTTCAAGGCAAATCGCTCGGTGTCGCAATATGTGACTATGATAACGATGGTTGGCCGGATATCGCGATTGCCAACGACACCGAACCAAACTATCTGTTCCATAACTTGAAGAATGGAACATTCGAAGAGGTCGGTGTTATTCTCGGAATTGCCTATCCGGATAACGGCGCTGCCAGAGGTGCAATGGGCATTGATGCATGCGACTATGACAGAAAAGGGCGAGACAGCCTCGCAATCGGAAACTTCTCAAACCAGCAGCTAGCAATGTACCATAACGAGAATGGCCTCACGTTCCGAGACGTGGCTTCCCAAAACGGGGTAGGCCCACCCAGTCTGTTATCTCTTTCTTTCGGCCTCTTCTTTTTCGATATGGATAACGATGGCTGGCAAGACCTGTTTGTCGCAAATGGCCACGTGGAAGATGACGTTGAAGAGGTTCAAAAGCAGGTTCATTATGCCGAGTCTCCTTTAATCTTCCGCAACCAGTGCAATGGTAACTTCCAGGACGTGAGCAGCAGCCTTGGGAGTGATATCCAGCGCAAAATCGTCGCTCGAGGAGCGGCCTTTGCGGACACGTCCCTAACCGGATACCCGGATGTTGCGATCAACGTAAATAACAGCGAACTGCGGCTCTACAAAAACAGCGGCGGCCCTAACAAATCTGTTCGTCTCGAACTAGAAGGCGTTAAGAGCAATCGAAGTGCAATAGGAGCTTTCATAACTGCTAAAGCAGGATCCTCCACGCAGACATACCGAGTGAAATCAGGCTCTTCCTACTGCTCCCAGAGCGAGCTTCCAGTGACAATTGGGATAGGTCCGGCATCCGTTATAGATAGCATCACCATTGTCTGGCCCAGGGAGGGCGTAGCGCCCACAGTCCTTAACAGCGTCCAGGCCGGTTCGATCTACCATGTTCTGGAAGGCAAAGGGATAACCGATACGCGCCAGTACGGACACGGAATCACAAAACGCTGACGAGTTCCGCAGATTGCGCCTCCCGCCATTCCTCAGGGAGGCGCATCTCAACCTTCTCTCTTCTCCCCTTCGCTGCCACCTTTCAGGGTAGACTATTCTTCGATTAAGCATTATTACGAGTCCGGGATGCTGCATGTGCGGCATCAGCCTGGCAAAAACATCAGAGGAGACCGTGCCGGTGATTGCCCGTGCCAAAAGACTTGACCAGATTCCCCCTTACCTGTTTGGTGAAATCGCAGCCCTTAAGAGAAAAGCGATAGCCGACGGCCGCGATCTTATTGACCTCGGTATCGGAGATCCAGACCAGCCCACACCAGGCTCTATTATTGATGCCCTAGCGAAAGCCGCAACCAATCCGGAAACGCACAGATACGATGAGACAAATGCGGGATGGACCCCGTTTCTCGACGCGGTCTCAGGATTCTGCAAGAAGCGCTTTGGAGTCGATATTGATGCAGAAAAGGAAGCAATGCTTCTTATCGGCAGCAAGGAAGGCCTATCGCATCTAGCCTGGGCTTACATAGATCCCGGGGATATCTCGATCGTTCCAGATCCTGCCTACACGGTATACAAGGTTAATACACTGATGGCTGGCGGTGACGTCTATACGATCCCGCTGCTGCCCGACAGTGGTTTCGTGCCAGACCTATCTCGTATTCCAGAGGCCGTTGCTGATAAAGCAAAGCTGCTGTGGCTCAACTACCCAAACAACCCGACTGGCGCAGTCGCTCCGTTGAGCTTTTATGTGGAGGCGGTCGCCTTTGCGAAAAAACATAATATTCTAATCGTTAACGATGCTGCCTATTCAGAAGTCTACTACGGTGACTACCGACCGAACTCCATTCTAGAAGTTCCGGGCGCAAAAGATGTAGCAATCGAGCTCCATTCTTTGTCGAAGTCCTTCAATATGACAGGCTGGAGAATCGGATTCGCAATTGGCAATGCCGAAGCCATTGCGACACTGAACAAACTCAAGTCCAACCTGGATAGCAAGCAGTTCCCTGCTATTTCACTGGCCGCTGCACATGCCCTGGCTCAGGGCGACAACAGCGCGACTCTCGAGCTATACACGCGGCGCCGAGACATCCTCTGTGACGGCCTTAACGCGCTTGGTTGGCCAGTAACCAAGCCCCAAGCGACGCTTTATGTCTGGGCTAAGGTACCAGAAGGTTACACAGCAATGTCCTTCTCCAAGCTGCTTCTCGAAGAAGCTGGAGTACTCGTTATCCCAGGCGTTGGCTATGGTGAGTATGGCGAGGGCTTCGTTCGAATGTCACTAACAGTGATGGGTGACAAGAATGGAGAGAGGCTGGAAGAGGCTGTACGCCGCATTGCCGCACTGAAAGATGTATTTCCAAACAGCGGTGCTTAAGAGCTTGCGGTCGACGCGGTGCCGGTGACCCCATCGGCACTTCCAAATTAATCAAGAGATTTATCTGATCGTATCGTCCTGCTGCATTGAAGGCCGAACGAGTTCCTTGCCAGACCCATCAACTGGCGCCCCTGCTGCGCTCCGTAGGAGCCGATCGTGCTCCGGGCTCTGCGTCCAATCACCCGCGCGCAACAACGTTTTGGCGCCCTCAATGCCATCGATTTCTCGAATTACAGATGCCGCATTGAGTTTGAGACGGGACCATACGTCTGCATTCCCACGTGCAATTAGTGCCGGATCCGACTCATCGATCACATTCTTGCAGTACTTTCGGGCATCATTTATCTCGAAAACGCTCCGTTTACTTAATCGTGCCGTCGTAATGGCAAGCATGAGCTCGGCTCGCTCGCGCTCCTCTAACTCCTCGCTCAAAAGAACACGAACTGGAAGCGGCTCGTCCTCATTGCTGAATGAGAGCAGCATCTTGTACGCGCGGTCTCGAACGTCCCGAGCCGTATCCTGCAACGCGGAAATTAGCGGACGCACTGCATGCAGATCCCCCGTGGCGCCAAGTTCACTTACTGCCCGGAGGCGAATGTAGGAATCTCCGTTGCTAAGCGCCTCGGTAATAGCTGCAATGCAATACTCTTCGCCAGTAATCCGGTTCCGACGTGTCTCACGCTCCACTTGAACCATATCGGGAGAGCGACCGGCGTGACCTGTCCCAGCCGATTTCAGATCGTAGTACGCTCCATCGCCCAGGCAATCACGCCCCTCTTCCATGCGCTAATTTCCGTTTCCAGAACGCTGCGAACTGTATTCAGAATCCTCATTTTCCACGCTGTCCGAGGACGTTCTGACCTCATCACGAAGCGTGTCAGCGGGGCTTCTCTTAAGTCGCACCTTGGTTATGCGCCGTCCATCGGTCGCCTCCACAATAAATTGCGAATTCTCGTAGCCAACCGATTCTCCTGCAAGGGCCTGGTGACCTAGAAGGCTGAAAACAAACCCGCCTATAGTGTCGGCCTCGTCCTCGGGGAGCTCTAGCCCCATCCGGTCGTTGACCTCTGCAACCCCCATCAGCCCATCGAGTATCGTCGTCTGAGCATCAATAACCTGCACCATAGGCTCTTCGGTATCGTATTCATCCTGGATCTCTCCGACGATCTGCTCAAGCAAATCCTCGATGGTTATAATTCCAGAGGTCACTCCATATTCATCCCGCACAATCGCAAACTGCTGTTTTCCTTTTCGCAGTTCTGCCAGAAGCTCACCGACGCGCTTCGTCTCCGGAATCACCAGAGGTGTGCGCATCACATCTCTTATCTTAACCCGCACAAGATCCGATTTGGTTTGAAACGCGAGTAGGTCCTTTGCATGCACGATACCAACAAGGTTGTCGAGGTCACCGTCAAAAATCGGAATTCGAGAGTGACCCGATTCGCTAATAAGTGAGATCAGCTCCGCAATGCTTGCATCAATGCTTGCTGCCGTCAAGTCAATTCGCGGCGTCATCACTTTCCGAACGACCGTATCCCCAAAATCCAGGACCTGATGAATCATGCTGGTTTCCACGGAATCGAGTACGCCAGACTCCTTTCCAGCATCCACAATAATCTTGTACTCGTCCGCATCTACAACGCGCGGAGCAAACGTTGCTGCGCCTCCAAATGGCCGAACAATAATATTAGAAAGAAACGTGAGGACTACGACTACCGGAGAAAGAAGTGTTTCGAGCCACCGTATTGGATGAACGGCAAGGAGAGCCACCTTCTCAGGGTGGTGCATCGCAAAACTCTTGGGAGCAATCTCACCTATTACCAGGGTAAGAATGGCTACTGGGACGGTTACAAGTATCAGTGCAACGCTGTTAGCGAAGTCTGGAAAAGAGTGCACGGAAGGTAAACCAAAAGTGCCATGCGCGATCAGCCTTACCAGCCACTGAGTAACCGGTTCAACTAGCCTGCTGGCCGCGATTGCAGAGGAGAAGGTCGTGACGAGTGTTAGCCCGGTTTGAAGGGTTGCCTGCAGTCGAGTTGGGTGCTCCTTGAGCTGCTCCACATACTCTGCTGTCTTGTTCCCCTCTTCAACAAGCTGCCTGATTCGCGATCCTCTGACGGTGATCAGCGCATACTCTGCCAGAGAAAAGAAGGCATTGAGAAGTATCAGCGCAAACACGATGGCGATTTGCACCACAGGTCTCTCTTCGCTCCTTTAGCTAATCCGAATTATAGACGGAGTGATGCCGCATCTCAGCCGCAGCTGAACGACATCCAGATCACCGCCGCGATGTACTCGCTCATACCCAACCCGATGGGTGTGCCGGTTGCCAATGATTAAACGCAGGCGCGGCATAACCCAGTAAACAGTGGACGTAAGTAGAATGGCAAGGACGGCGCCTAACAACACCTCCTGCACCGAGTGTACCCCGGCCTCAACACGGCTTTGGGCAACCAGAACCGCCAGAAGGATGGAGATGAACGCCGCAACTGGATTGTGTGCCGTGAAGAAAACAATCATGGCAAGCAGAAATCCGATTGCACTGTGTCCGCTGATAATGCCACCATGCCATGGCGAACCCGTCTTGCTCAGTACCTTAGACATGATCACGATCAATGCGAGCACGACGATCCCAATGACGATAACTTCCGCAACATTGTGAACAGCGTCTCGCTGAAGCCGCTTCTGAATCGTGTCGAGACTATCCTGACCAAAGAAAATGAGTATCCCTGCAATAACCGCATTCATTGCAGCAATCAGCACTGCCCCGGCAGCAACATCTTTTGCGAGTTTGGCTGCCGGGTTGTACTGCTCAGTGATCATATTTACGACTGCCTCAACAGCCGTATTGATCATCTCGGCAACGATGACTAGCGTGCTAGCAAATACGAGTACGAGCATGTCGCGAGACTGCAAATCAAGCAGCAATCCAGAAAGCATCACAGAGACAAGGATGTAGAAATGAAACCGCATATGGGGCTGGGTGCGAAAACAGTGTAACACGCCTTCCTGGGCATATTTAAAACCCGAAAGCCCTTTTCCCCGGCGACCAGTAGCCACAACGCCTCCAGAAACCTTTTGAATTAAATGCTTATGTCCATTACTCTACCGCATTAAGATCATACTTGGGTTCAAATGGGTGCAGTATCTCTTTTTCACGCTGCCGCATCTTTTCGGCGCCAGCCTCCGTTTCATCCTCATATCCAATTAGGTGCAAAATACCGTGAACAGTGAGCAGCGACAATTCTTGGTCAAGAGTAACGCCATGGCGATGTGCCTGGCGCTCTGCTGTATCAACTGAAATGATCACATCCCCGAGTGTCTCTGGTATTTTGAAGATCTCTGGTGCTTGAGGGGCGCCTTCAGCAGTTTCTAATTGAGCAAAGGACAACACATCAGTAGGTTTATCGTAGCCTCTATACTGGAAATTCAGCTCGTGAACAACGGCGTCATCCGTCAGCAGTACGCTTACTTCCGCGCCGTAGAGCCGCTCGAAGCGCAGCAAGCGATTGCCCGCCCTTCGAAGCATCTTCGTCTGTACCGGTCTGCTTTGTTCGTTGGTCACTTCTACTGGCATGGTACTCCTCAGAGGTATATTCAACTGCCTGGCCGCCTACAGCTCGCTCAATTAAACTAACTGCGCCGGTCTCAACCGATGGGTATCCCGCCGGGCTTGGGGCCGACGTACATGCACCATAGGCAGCTTCATCCGCTTCCTCGTCGAATCGTATCACGGCCTGTGCCTGATTGGAACGCTGTTCCCGGTTATTACTAAATAAAACGTCGCTTCGTGTTCGCGTTCCGCCTGTGCCTGTAGAGAGAAACTGTTCAGCCTCTTCAAGGTCAGGCAATTCGGCGCTCATCCCTGGATCAGCCAATTGAGGCAAAGCGCCTGCAGCGTCCGATATCGTATTGTCCGCAGATTGTGTAAAAGTGGGATAGACCACGCGGCCGTGCATCATCGCTTCCAATACGTGAACAAAGGCATCAGTGATGTTCTTGATGTCCTTAAAGGTAATCGGGCAATCATCAAATTGACCGTCCTCAATCTTGCCACTCACGATTCGAGCGATCTCCGCCTGTAGCCTCTCTCTCTGTGGCCGTTCGAGGCACCTGGTCGCAGCCTCAACCGAGTCGGCTAGCATTACTACAGCCGCTTCTCGCGTTCTCGGCTTTGGCCCCGGATATCGGAATCTCTCCTCAAGACCAGGAGGGGCTTCGTCGCTCCCACCGCAATCCGTCAATGCCTGATGATAGAAGTAGCCGATAAGGGTTGTGCCGTGATGTGATGAAACAATGTCGCAGATCTCCTGAGGCAATCGCTTTTCACGAGCTAGCTCCAGCCCATCGCGGACGTGTGCGGTGATGAAGATAGCTGACAGAGACGGGCTCAATCGGCCATGAACATTGCCATTTCGCTGATTTTCAACGAAGAACTCCGGGCGCTTCATCTTTCCAATATCGTGGTAATAACCGCCAACGCGACAAAGAAGGGAATCTGCCCCGATTGCCGCGGCGCCTGCCTCAGCCAGCGTGCCCACCATGATGCTGTGAGCATACGTTCCTGGTGCGATCGCACAAAGCTGCTGAAGTAGAGGCCGATCAGTCGAAGACATTTCGAGCAAAGTCTGATGCGTGAGGATACCAAAAGGTTTTTCAACAGCCAGCACGCCGAACCAACAGATCGAGGTGGCGCCAAACCCCATGAGTACCGCCCAGTAAGAGCCCGTCAGCAGCTCGGAAGTAGAATCGCGAAGGAGCATTCCCATTAGCCATACGAGGGCAAGGTTCGCACAGCTGAGCGCGATACTTGTGTGCAGCAGGTTCGTTCTGGTTCGAGCGGTTCGGCAGCTGCCAATCCCGACGAGGCTGCTCATGAGTGTCATAACGGTGAACCGGATCTCGTGATTCATGATCAGACCGGAGAGCACCGAGAGCAGGGCGGCAACGATTACCGCGAGGTTGGTATCGAGCAACACGCTCACCAGCATTCCGGCAGCTGCTACGCTCATCATTGCGAGAAAACCAAACTGTCCGCCTGTGAACTGCAGGCCGAGCATTGTAGCTCCAACCTTAAGGCCAAGCACACTCAACAACACGATGAAAGATAGCAGAGAAAGCCGTCGGATATCGCCATAGAGAGCGGGAAGGGACCTGCGAATAAACGCAGCAACAAGCAGAACCATAGCGGCAGCGAGAATACAGATGGCAGCGCCCGTCTGGATCTCCAGCCTCGGGTCCAGCATTCCAAGTCCTTGAAACTTATCTAACTGTTCCTGAGTTACGTGCTCACCCTGCCCGATAACAACATCACCCCGCACAACGCGGCCAAAAATTGGTGATACGCTGCGAACCGCCCCATCACGACTTGCATCGGTTCGGCGGCGATTTAAGAGGCGATTAGGCTGAAGAGCACGGTCGATTACGGCAGCAGCAAGCTTAACCTCTGTCGGGGATGAAAGCGTATCTCTTGCAGCATCAAGCGCGTCAAGGCGTGAGTGTCTCAAATCTGGAGAGGTAATGCCCGCATCAGATTGATCTCTGATATCGCGCTCCATCGCGTCTGTGACAATATGAAGGGTTTCGGTCTTGAGCTTTTGGAAAACACCCGGCGAAAGCAGCAGTAGCTCTGCGACCTCTCCCGACGTAAATCCAGTTCCTAGCTCACCCTGAAGGCTCTTGCTTACGGCAGGCATCTGCGCATCCCGAGCCTTGCCGGTTCCACTGGCCGACAGGCGGGTTCTTGCGCGGTCTAAACGGTCGAATAGTTCTGAGGATATGCGAATGGCAGCATTCGCCGCACGTTCGTCATAGTCGAACACAGGCGGTGTCGCCAGCCTTGCAGCCTGTTGAGCCTGTGCCGTGGCAACACTGTTGACGTAAATAACGGATCGAGGCGCGGTGATCTCGCGTGGGCTTACATCGCCAAGATGCAGCGATACTTTGTCTGGCAGGAGATGTACAGACATCAGGATCGAAAGAATCAGGATCGTACTGACGACCAACAAAGGCTTCTGCCATGCGAGTCGTGATTCAACGACGCTCTCTGATGGATCGATTTCTGTGTTTTGCCGGGCGGATCCGCCGCTTTCGCGGCTGAGCCGGTTAGGTTTCGTTAGAGGCATTCTCATCTTGTCGCGCCACAAGGCCGACTTTCTGAAACAGGCCGACCGAGTGGTCTATCTGTTCACGCCAGAAAGGCGCTGCGCCAAACCGGGCCGCTCTAGGAACTGGAGCGGGGAAGACGCATCTCCCAACTGTAGGGACGGACGAGCCGCGGGTATTATAGCCCACGTCCTCATAGGAGTCAACAATTTACGGGATCGAT
Organism: uncultured Chthonomonas sp.; assembly: GCA_903919615.1. Classification (GTDB taxonomy): domain Bacteria; phylum Armatimonadota; class Chthonomonadetes; order Chthonomonadales; family Chthonomonadaceae; genus CAIXIX01. Next base: position 7,025 of record CAIXIX010000434.1, on the reverse strand, counting down.
GGTTAATTAAAGTCGCCCGACCGCTTAAGAGTCGCAACAGCCCAGCAAGCGATTCCTTCGCGTCTTCCCACAAAGCCCATGCCTTCCGAAGTAGTTGCCTTGATACTGATCCTCGCGGGATCGAATTGAAGCGAATTTCCGATCGCGGCCGACATCGCTGCCCTATGTGGCATCAGCTTCGGCGCTTCAGCCAGCACGGTAGCATCTATATTGACGATATGCCAGCCATCCTGTATCAGCCGATTATGAACTGCTTCTACAAGTCTCAGGCTATTCACATTCTTGTACGCTGAATCTGTGTTCGGGAATAGGATACCAATATCACCGAGACATGCAGCTCCTAAAAGGGCATCGCAGATGGCATGCAGAACCACGTCAGCATCACTGTGACCATCCAGGCCCCTGTCGTGTAATATCTCAACACCACCAAGGAAAAGCGGTCGGCTAGCTTCAGGCGATGCAAACGCGTGGACGTCATAACCAAAGCCTGTTCGAACCTCTTCACGCTCGTTCAAAGCAAGCAACCTCTCTGCAAGCAGCACATCCTCTCGGTTAGTTATCTTTATATTGGCTGCGTCTCCGCGTGCGACAGCGACTGTCGCGCCATAACATTCTATCAGCGACGCTTCATCAGTTGGCTCGCCGGGACCTTTGAACGCATCATAAGCATCGCGCAATAGCGACAGACGCGATCCCTGTGGAGTTTGTACCGAAGTTAGCCCGTTTATTGTTTCGCCGGCAACCTCAGCATTGCGTGGCACCGTTGCAACGACATTCCCTCCGCTGCCTATTCGCTTAACCGTATCTGACAGGGGCAGTCCGGGTACGGCGGCACCGTGAAGCACGGCTGCATCAATAACACGATCGATTAATTCGGAACTGACAAGTGGGCGAGCAGCATCGTGCACCAGAACATATTCGATTTCAGGAGGTAAGGCTTCCATCCCGCGTCGGACAGATTCGCTACGTGTATCTCCACCTGCGACAACGGCAGCAACGCGCTGAAACTTTTCAGTTTCACGCTGAACCCGTTCAAGCTCATGGGCACCAGCAACAACGATTATAGTGTCGATCATGGAATGCTGATTAAAGGCAGAGACGGTGCGCGAGAGCACCGTTTGGCCGTTTAACTCAACCCAAATCTTGTTCTCTCCACTACCGAATCTTCTTGCTCTGCCAGCGGCGGGAATTACCACCCCCACCCGTGCCGCCACCATACTCATTAGGCTCCCCATCCCCATCGTCCAATCGAACGCGCGCAAAGATCATTTTTCCTGCCACGGTCTGAAGCACACTCGTGACGATGACACTCAGAGTCGAATTGATGTACCGACGGCCGTCTTCTACGACGATCATCGTGCCATCATCGAGATAGGCAACTCCCTGATTGGGCTCTTTGCCATCCTTAACTATCATGACAGTCATCTCCTCGCCTGGCAGAACGACCGGCTTAACCGCATTGGCGAGTTCGTTAACGTTGAGCACTTGTACACCCTGCAGGGCCGCTACCTTGTTAAGGTTGAAGTCGTTAGTAACGATCGGGCACTTAAACACCTTGGCGAGCCTGACAAGGCGAGTATCTACCTCGTCCTCGGCGGCCGATTTGTCCAGTAGCTTATCCCAGCTCCTTACGACTAGCGGAAACTCTTTCTGCATGCCATTGAGGATATCCAGACCGCGTCTGCCACGAGCTCGTTTGAGACCGTCACCGGAATCTGCGATGTGCTGGAGCTCTTCCAACACAAATCCTGGAACATAAAGGGTGCCTTCAAGAAACCCTGCGCGGCAAACATCTGCAATCCTGCCATCGATAATCACGTTAGTATCGAGGATCTTACAGTTGGCAGTAGGGCTAGATTCGTCTGCGGGTACTTGCAGCGAGGCGGGCGCCTGCCTGGAGAAGATCGAAAGCAGTTCGTTCTTCATGCTCATCATTGCGACGATGCCCAGGTAGACGAGAATAACAGTAATTAACCCCAGGGTTCCAATCTTGAAGAAAGGTGCTGTCGCGGATAATAGCTGGTAGAAAGGCAGCGAAACAAATATCCCGAGACCTGCGCCAATTGCCACGGCGATCTTGTCTGTAGCGGCCATTCTTTCGAGAGCTCTGCCTCCCTCGATGATCAGGTCACCGATCTTTGGCCCGATCCACGAACCGATCAACAATCCAAGAACCGTTAGCATAACGGTTACTTCGTTTTGGTAACCTGGCATCTTAACCAGGTCAGCGCCGCTGGGAATGTTAAATACGCTGGGAAGGGTATGTAACTGAAGGGCCGCAGTTGTGCCCAACCCACCCAGCAATAGACACAGAATTAGCGAGAATATCGCTCTAAAACTGAACCATCGCATTAAACAGTCACCTCCTTTCTATCTATTTCTTAGGGCCCCGCGGTCAGCGAGGCAGCTGATTGCGCCCCATCAGGGCAAGCTTATCTTTAGCCGACCAATTACGGTAACAGCATCGAACATGTCGGTAACATCGCCCTGAGCGAGCTTGATATGGGTTGCATCAACGTAGTCAATACCCAGCGAGGCATCATAAAGTGTCGGATCAACCGCTACCCACTTACCAACCCATATCTCGTCCCACGCGTGATAGTAAAATGCCGGCGTAGAACTCACTTCTCCAAATACGACCCCCGCGCACAATCTGGTAGGAATGCCTGCACAGCGCGCCAGAGCTGCAAAAAGTGTCGCGTAGTCGCGGCAGACCCCTCGCCTGCGCGTAAAAACGTCGGTTGCGCTCCGCGGCACACCTATTGACGCATCTGGGGTCATGTTTTGATGCACCCAGTCACGTATTAGGAGCGCGGCTGAATACGAGTTTTTTTCGCTGCCGCAAATTCGAACTGCTGTACTGCGCAATTCGGCAGAATCGGTATCGAGATACGGCGCTTTAGATATATAACGGGATAGTGCAGCGTCTTTTATTGGCAGACTCGGAGCAGACGTGCGGTCGACTGTTTCTGCAGTAATCTGCAGCGTCGCGGCGAAGGGACCCGCGTCGCCGGTTGGCGGCACCAACACGCGCTGTCTATCGTCGTCAATGACTAATTTTTTATTGGGAACACCACTCAATACGACTTTAAGCGCTTTAGTGGTACGCGGGCTCTCAATCGCCTTGTCGGGTCGCACCGACGTTGCCACAGCGAAATCACCCGATGGCACATAGGCCGGCGATGGAGCGGAGCTCACGCTGGGGGATACAAATGCACTGTCTGTAGCGTGCTTGCGTGTCTCGGAAGTCGTTGTGAGTTTAACCGGGCCAAGGGACAGCTCTTCTCGTATTGTCTCACCTGTCTCGGTGACCCATTCTATCGACTCTCCAACAGGTGTTGCCTCCTTTACCACGAACGACGGAACCCGTTTGCCAGACTCATTGACAACCTCCTGGCGGCCAGTAATTTCGACATGAATCTTATCCAGCGCAATGGTTGTTGGGTCCAGCACGTAAACGTCAAAATTCTGGCCAATCTGCAGTTTGTGTCCATTCGTTGCAAGTTCGGGATCGCCAGCGAGGTCCGCACCGTCAGGTATGTTGATCGACTTTGTAGTAGCGCCAGCGCCAACTCCCAACTGGCACTGAATTTTGTGTGCCTTGTAGTCGTACGTGGCCACCACATGCAGTTTGCTGCCGTTAGAGCTAACGTCGATCACTTGGTGCAGTGGCTGGTGCTTCGGATCTGAAAGCGTCGTCGAATTCGCCTCCTGCTGCACGTTCTGGCCAAACATACTCAGATTCAAGATGCTGTATGAGACCTCTTGATAGGCAGGGGTTCCGTCGTGCACGATAGGGGTAACGGCAGTATGGGCATAGCCAACCTTCTTGCCATTAATATACATACCCAACCATTCATCGTGAGGAGGAGCTAACGAAATGGCAGCTAACGCACTAAAATTTGCAGCAAGAAACAATCCAACTACAATCATCCTGGTTGACACCAGGAACCGTAATAACGATTGCGAAACTTTGCGAAAAATCTCGGACATCTCGCGTTCCTTTACCACATTCAATAATGTCGATTGGAGAACCCAGAGTTAAAGGGCAACAACGCCGCTTTACAATTACGTTCACTATAAAGCGCAGCATCCCATAATTCAGACGAACACCAGAACGATTCGAATTCAATTATTATCGTAATGTTGCTAAATTATACCATGTAGTAGCTTCGCCAGATGGCCGCAAATCGGCCCGGCGAGACAAGAGAGGGGATGTCCTCTCGCCCATTTTGAGGTAGACTTATCGGTGATTAGAAGTTCCTAAAAGCGCGGTTAGCTAAGGTTTGTTAACGAATCTAAGAGCGCGAGAATCCTGATCGGAGAACGGCTGGCAGCACTTAAAGCAGCAAATCTGGCAGTTCCCGGATGATGGAACGACGAGACGAGGACGGAGAACAAAATGAAGATCGGTATGTTGACCGGCGGCGGTGATTGCCCCGGTCTCAACCCAGCCATGCGAGGCTTCGTATTGAAGGCTCTCGACTATGGTTTTGAGGTTTATGGCGTGCGAGAAGGCTGGAAAGGCCTCGTTAAGGGGATCGTTGAAGATACCCCGTTGACCGTTGGCAGAGTAGAAGAGATCATCTCCTGGGGCGGAACAATGCTTCGCTCCTCACGAACCAACCCCTACAAAGATCCTGCACAGCTGCAGGCTGTTAAAGAGAACATTAAGGCTTTTGGCTTCGATTGTATCGTCGCCCTGGGCGGAGAAGACACCCTGGGTGTCGCCAGCAAACTTTGGAAAGACGGCATCCCCACCGTCGGAATCCCTAAGACGATGGATAACGACCTGGATCAGACCGATTACACCTTCGGTTTCGATTCTTCGGTCGCCGTTAACGTGGACGCAGCGGACCGTCTGCGCGACACCGCAAAGTCTCATGGCCGCGTGATCGTACTCGAAGTGATGGGCCGTCATGCTGGTTGGGTTGCGCTCCATACAGGAATTGCTGCTGGCGCTGACTACATTCTTCTGCCAGAAATTCCTCTGGACCTGGATGCGTTAACCGCGCACCTGAAAGTTGCATACGCCCGCAAAGGTTACGGCATCGTCGTCGCGTCGGAAGGCGTCGAACTTCCGCATGTCGATGAGTCGGAAGCAAAACTGGACGCGTTCGGCCATGTAATCCTCGGTGACCGAGCTGTTGGCGAGTTCCTGGCAAAAGAGATCGAGAAGCGAACAGGCTTTGAAACGCGGTCTGCAGTTACCGGTCATATTCAGCGCGGTGGTGCGCCAAGCGCTTTCGATCGTGTGCTCGCCTCCAGGCTGGGTCTTCGCGCAGCGCAATGCGTCTACGAGAAGGACTTCGGGAAAATGGTGGCAATCCATGGCACCGACGTTGTTCCTGTAGACATCGACGCGGCGGTCGGTAACCTGCGCACCGTTCCAAAAGAGCTGTACGAGTCGATCATTCCGCTGTTCAACAAATAATCGCCTTCGACGATTAATCCCAAGCGTCGGCCTCCATTGCATAAACAGAGCCGTCACTATGCGGGGGCCGACGTAATTCTTGAATACGGTTAGTGTGGTGTCTGCGCAATAACCGAACCCGTTTAACCGACACGATTGCGCCAGCAACAAAGAGGCTGCTGTCCATAATCGCTGTCCGGGAGATGAATTTGGCAGATGTCGTCTGTCTTGGAGAAGCCCTGATCGATTTTGTCGCTCTAGAGGCATGCTCGGATGTTGGAGTTGCAACCGGTTTCCTGAAGGCTCCTGGCGGTGCACCGGCGAACGTTGCAGTGGGCATTGCCCGGCTCGGAAGAACGAGCAGTTTTCTTGGCAAGGTTGGCGACGATCCATTTGGCAGATTCCTTGCTAACACGTTTGCCGAATCGGGCGTCGATGTTTCTGGTGTTGTGTTCGATGCATCGCGTAGAACAGGGCTTGCCTTCGTATCTCTCACCGATCAGGGTGAAAGAGATTTTTGCTTCTTTCGAAACCCCAGCGCAGACCGAACGTACTCGGAATCTGAACTCGATCTCAATGCCATCGACTCGTGCAAAGCATTTCATTTTGGTTCGATAACTCTGATTGATGCCGTGGCATCGAAGGCAACGCTTGCCGCTGCGCGCCGAGCGCGAACGGCTGGCAAGCTTATCTCGTACGATCCAAACCTTCGTGTCCCACTGTGGCCATCCCTTCCCGCTGCCCAGAAGGGAATGCTGCGCGGAATGCCTCTCGCCGACATAGTTAAAGTGAGCGAAGAGGAGCTAGCATTCCTCAGCAGCAAAACTGCTACGCTCCCAGATGCTTGTCCTGCGCCGGAACTTACCGACCAGTATGCGCGCAAGCTTCTCAAACATTTCCCGAACATTGCTATCCTTTCGGTAACACGAGGCCCAAACGGATGTGCCTGGTGGACCCGAACCGGACTCGTCGGCTCACTTAACGGTCTTCCCGTTCAAGCTGTTGATACGACCGGCGCTGGAGACGGCTTTGTTGCGGGCCTGCTCGTTGGTTTGCTAAACCTGTTTAGCACAGCGAATGAGCCCCTCTGCACGGCACAGCTTGATCAGCTCACACAAAGTCAGCTGGAAAAGCTCTTCACCCGCGCAAATGCGGTAGGCGCACTTACGACCACACGTAAGGGCGCAATCCCGGCGCTTCCAACGGCGGAAATGCTGGACCGCTTCTTGGCCGGTTAAACACCAGCCAACCGCAAGTCCACCTACAAATCGCGCTGCCGAATGGCCTGCAGCGCAAATTTCCAATGAAGGAGAACAATCCACATGGGCAAACTCTCTGCCCGTGCTGGCATGCGTCTGGCTACGCCTTTTGCCTACGCATGCTGGCTCATCATCGCTTGCCTCGTGTTTCCGTGCTCTGGCGCTCATGCTCAAAGCGCTGCGTTGCCTGCATCTGCCCCCGAAATAAACACCGGGGATACTGCGTGGATGCTCCTATCTACAGCTCTCGTTTTGCTGATGACGCCTGGCCTTGCCCTCTTCTACGGCGGAATGGTCCGCTCGAAAAACGTGCTCAACATACTGATGCAGAGCTTTGTCGCAATGGGGCTCGT
>CAIXIX010000433.1 GCA_903919615.1 uncultured Chthonomonas sp. | reverse complement strand
TGGCCGAGATATGATACATAGTTAGCATCTACGTTTTCACGATATATTAGTCTCACCACGCACAGAACGCTCTAATTGTTAATATAATTTTAGGATCAGCCCCGCGCAAACCACTTGACTGTATCGCTTTGTTGGGTCCATAATAACATGCGTTATTCTTCGTATTGAGATCTCCCAAGTCGATGCAGTCACCTCAGACGCTAAGACACGTCGTTTGATCCCGGTTATAATTTCGGAGGACACTTCATGCGTTCTAATGTCTCTTTGCCGCTCGCAGGTTTTGCACTCCTGTGTCTGTCTGCGGTAGCCCATGCTCAGACGGATGATATTTATATCACCGATTACGCCAGTGGTAATCTTCTGCGCTACTCTTTCACCTACGTCAGTGGCTCCATTACCAATGTGACTCCCGATGGAGCGCCTGGTAATCTGGGCGGACCAAATAGCGCTGTACTGATCTCTGGATCAATCAAAGAAGGTATTCAGGGAACCCATAACGATATCATCGTGGTTGGCGGTCATGCTGGAAGCAGCGCCACCAAGCTCACTCGCTATGACCTGAACGGTAATGAAATCGGCCAGATTGCGCTGACCCATTTTCTAAGTGGCAGTTGGGTGACCTATGACATGAATGAGACAGGCAACTGTATCATTACGCCCGACGGCAAATATATGTATGCGCCTGAACAGAACGGCGGTGTCATCGACAAGTTCGATCTTGCCACCGGTCACTTAGTCGGCCAGGTAGCACAGAGCGGCGCGCACGACGTTGTTCTTTCGGCGGACGGCACGACGTTGTATGGCGCCTCGTATTCCACTGGCGGCATCGGTGTTAAGGCATACAGCACGGCCGGTTTCGTAAACGGCGGATATACTGGCCCCGTTACTCAGGTTATTGCTGCCGACGATCATGGTCTCAGCAATCCATCGGGTATGTCTATCTCCGGCAACACGCTATACATCAATCAGAATCAGCATGGCGATTCCGGTAACGGCGTGTGGGAATACACGATTAGTAGCGACCTGAGCCTGACTTACAGCCACAGCGTGACCTCACCAGATCTGAACTTCATCTTTGGAAGCAGCGTTGGCCCAGACGGCAACCTGTACATTGCAGCTCTCGGAGATGCCGCCAATACGGGTGGCAGCGCCACACCCGTCGATGGCATCTACAAGTACAATACGACTACCCACACTGTTGTTTCCACAGCGTTCATCCCTGGCGAGCCAGGAGACGTTAGTGGCGCCGGTGGTCCGGCAGGGGTCGGCGGTTTCTACTCTCCCAAGTACCTTGAGTTTGGAGCCGACTTTATTCCTGCGGGTGATGCGGGTTACAACACGCCCGAGCCAAGCTCTCTTGCATTCCTGCTGACCTCCGGGTTCGTTACCATCGGCGCTTTCGCGCGCCGCCGCCGCCGCGCCTAAAGAGACTATCTCTAGACGATATCGGCACACTTCAAACCGATAGTTATAGAAACAGCCTCGGGCCAAACATTGGCCCGAGGCTGTATTTATTGTTGGTGATGGATACTGCTACGCCCAAGGATGTCACCGGCCCGCTTTATTACTATCGTAGACGGCGAACAAGCATAAGGAACATGTGGCGTAAATCTGGTCATTGTGCGTTTTTGTTTCAGATCCGAGGCGCAGGTCTTACGAGAAGCAATGATTAACAGTGTCAGTCATACACGACATCCGTCCGGAAGACCGTTGACGACGATATGATCGATGCATTGCGCATTAGCATCAGTCCAGACATATTGATGTCATTGCGGTTTATAGAAGGTCAAATTGCACGACAATTCATCACCTGTGAAGGCAAGAACCGTAGTGTTGAGCTCATTCCAGGTGTTGTTCCGAACCACGGAAGCGCTAACGCACGTTTCATCTTGGGATAAACTCGCTGAGGTCATTGTAGGTAACATTTGCATACCTTTAGGTGTTGACTACGCCATTGTCGTCCTGCCTGTGGCAATCGGAGCCGCTGCGTTTACGTTTGAATACCGCGTGAATTCTGGGCATTCTTTATTTCGCGTTGTGGGCGACGTTGCGACGAATGCCAGCGCGCCTCCCGGCAAATCAACTCGCATATCAGTTCCCTTGACGAATCCTAGCTCTGCTGGAGTTGCGGGTTCACTTACGATGTTTCGCACTAAGCCGAAGCGGTATAAGTCGTGGGAACAGGAGTTTTTGTCGGCGGCGGCCGGTCTGATATCCCACGCATGTGGCAGGCTTGGAGCAAGCGCTGGCAATCGGAACTTTCCCAATTCGATAACCATGCTCCTTGCTTCGATGCATGAGATTTTCGATCAAATGTCGGATATGGCGATTGTAGTCGATCCAGATCTTAATCTGCTTTGGGCTAATCGATCTTCTATTCAAGTATTAAAGGACGATTTTGGAATCGACTGCGTGATGGGCGCAAACCTCCTGGACATGGTGGGTGGCAATGCCGACCTCGCCGGCCATGTCGCGGCGAGTTGGAGAGATTTCTTCGCCGGGGAGCCGGTCTCAGAGTCCGTTTCCATTAGATCTATTACTGGCAAGATATGCTGGTACGAGATGGTCTATAGCCGCTTTGTTGATACGGCCTTAAATAGTCAGGTCGGAGTGGTAATTTGCCGGGACATTACCAAGAGGCGAGAACAGATCCTTCAGAGATTTGCTGAGCAGTACGATGAGGCACAATCTATCGCTAAGATCGGGAACTGGGAATGGGATGTTTGTAACCAAGTCTTTCATTGGTCCAGTGAATTGTACAGGATCATGGATTTTGACCCTTTAGTGGGGCCTCCAAGCCTGACTGCAGTATTGGAACGGTATCATCCCGATGACGTCTCGATCTTGAATCAGGCTACGCAACGCATGCTTCAAGATAACATGCCATATGATTTTGACATCAGGGTGAGGCAGCGCGATGGGCAGTATCGCTGGATTCAAGCGCGGGGACGGCACGAGGTCAATGGGACCGGGCAATTAGTGCGAATGTCCGGCACAGTGTTGGACATTACGGCTCGCAAAACAGCCGAACTTGAACTGTCGAGGTTTAAACTGCTAGTAGAATCCACAAGCGACTTTATCGGTACTGCTGACCTTAATCTTCAACTTGTCTATGCGAATAAATCGATGCGCAATTTTGCAGGGATTGACGAAGAGTCCATCAATGACTTTCATGTCTCTCAGCTCCATATTAGTACGCCAGATCAGATGGCTCGAATGCAGCAGCTAACACGTGAGCTGAAAATGACCGGGCATTGCTCTGGCGAGGTACTGTGGTATTCGGCAGATGGCAAGGATGTCCCCATCTGGCTGAAGGCGTTCACCCATGGCGACCTCACGGGCAGACCCTTGTGGAAGTCTGCGATTGCTCGGGATATTAGTGAACTAAAGCAGGTTCAGGCTGAATTGGAGCTGACGAAGCGTCGCCTTGAAAATGCACAGAGGGTGGCGGGAATAGGCAGTTGGGAATATGACACGTTTACTGGTGACATCTGGATGTCCGAATCGTTGATTGAAGCTTTCAGCCGGACTCAGACATATCAGGTTCCCATCGACCTCGATTCCGTAATCCATCGATTCATCAAAGAAGATGCCGATCTATTCCGCGACGCGATTAATCGGGCGATTACTCTGGGAATCGGGTATGAGCTTGACCTGAGGCTGAACGACGAAACAGGTGCCGAGCGTGTAAAGCGAATTACGGGAGATCCGATCAAATCCGATGACGGCGCAGTTATCAAGTTGGTCAACACCTGTCTGGATGTTACTGAGAAAATTCGCATAGATGAACATCTTCGAAATGCCGAGAAGATGGAGGCAATAAATAGATTAGTTGGTGGTACGGCACACGAGTTCAATAACATGATTGGGATCATCTCGGGGTCCGCCGAGATTGGGCTGGAAGACATAACTTGCTCTGCCGGTCAGCGCGGTATCCTTGAGAACATTGCAAAGACAGCAGAACGTGCTGCAAATCTCACAGGGCAGCTTATGTCGGTTGCGCGCAAACAGGCAAGCAGGCCAAGGCGAATTCAGCCAAATACATTGCTAAGCGAATGGTTGGCTGCGCTTGATCCCGATCTTACTGGAGACCGGGTCACAATTGAAACTCAGTTATCGAAGAATGCCCCAGAAATATGGATCGATACCGAGAATTTGAAGAGCGTTGTCCTCGGGTTGTTAAGAAATGCCTGTGAAGCGATTTCCAATCATGGAATCGTTACGATAACAACTGAGCGCTTTACCGGAGATCCAGACAGTACCGCCACGGATCTTGAAACATGGGGTGAGTATCTCGCCATTACTGTTGCGGACACTGGAGTTGGCATGACGCCCGAGGTTAAAAGGCGACTCTTTGAACCGTTCTTTACTACCAAGGATGTAGGCCGTGGCATAGGGCTATCGCTAGCTGCCATCTACGGGATCGTCAAGGTGAACTCTGGACACATCGATGTGCATTCGTCGCCCGGCGCCGGTTCAAAGTTCACAGTAATGCTTCCATCAGTAAAGAAATTTGAAGCTAGCGCAGAGAACCTGATCAATGAGAATGCCTGGGACGGCAAGCTAGGAGACATTCTCATAATTGAGGAAGATCCGAACCAGCTGCAGTCCATTGCAGAAGCGCTTCGCAGAGTTGGATTCACGGTGATAGAAAAAACTTCCGGGCCAGATGCGATGCGTTTCCTCGATGAATTTGGCGATCAAGTCGGTTTGATCGTTACCAGGTTCGTATTACAGGGTATAACCGGCGCACAGATTGCCAGACGGTCGCTGGTAACCCAACCGAATCGCCCAGTTGCTATCAGCTCTAGCATTCCTCGAGATAAATTACCAGGGGACCTTCTGGAGTGCGAGAATGTCTACTGGCTCGAAGAGCCGCTGCGAGCCCAAGATATAACATCTGTTGTTGGCAGGCTATCGTGGCGGCCTAATATTCCGTTTGGATCCTCCTTGCCGAGATAGACGCGCAAGCGCCTGGCTCCGGAATGCATCCATTCCGCTGCGGCAAGCACACAATGCCTCGCGATCCATTAAGTCATTCTGTAGTCTCCTGGCCGCAAGCCGTCCCTACGAGGAAGCGGCCATACGCTGTCATCTTGAACATCGTACTGAGTGTTATCTAGTGCATCACCAGTCTTAGTCAAAAGGACTCGAATTTGGATTGCCGTGCTGATTGAGTAGGAAGCTGGATCGATCTCCCTTCCCTGATGGCTTCAACTTGACCCACCTGCGTTTTTGCGCGACTAGAACAGACCCTTAGATTGCTCCAGAAAGCGTAAGCGGCTCCAAGATAGTTATGCTCATGAATGAGTAACTCTCCAATTTGAAATACCAAAGCGCAAAATCGGGATCGGCCGCTAGCACCACTCGAATTTTAGAGGTGCGCAAAGTTTGATTCCAGTGACACCTGATGTTATCGTTCTCCAAACCCCATTAATATCGCAGTATCCATTAATGGAAAATTAACGGTCGCGTGATTAACTTATCGTGATAAGCGCTCATGGCAGCAGGTCGCACCCATTTCCACAGTGTTCACGGCTTTGGGTTGATTTAGCGTGGATCGCTGGTGATCGTGCGCAGTATCACGGTAAGTGACAAATGATTGCCACGTGCCAGGAGTATCGGCTGCTGCAAAAGCCTTTCAAAACAGCCGAGCTTGCCGCAGCCGTTTCTGAGCTTATTCAAGGCAGCTAAGTTTATCTCAGATCCTGCGATTCGATCGGACGACAGGTGCTTTCGCAGTACAGCACATGAACACAAACTATCGCAGAGCGTACCAGGCAGGATGGTATGGCTCAGCATTTTCCAAACAAGCACAATTCAAATTGCGATCCAGACACCCAGATCCGCAATACTTTGATCGAGACGTCATATCATGTACAACCGACTAACTATTTCAAGTGGTCTACGTGGAGTGCAAGCCTTGCCCGCGCCTGAAATCAAGAGCGTGAAGGAGCTGCTGCTGGAACCACAGCACGACTTATTACGATTACACCGTCTTATGGCCGCTTTTGGCGCCGTGCCCACACGGGATCAACTGGCAAATCTCGTCGGATCTCTTGTTTTGCCCCAACTTAACGCGTCGGCCGCTTTGATTGTGCTCTTCGGCAAGGAGCACGATGACCACGTGGCCTGTGCAGTTCTGGCGAACGGGCCGGTTTATGCTTCCCCATGGGTTCGGTTTCATTGTGATGATCTGGCAAGTTTTAGTACTACACCTGATATGGTTTTAGACCGTTTGCGAGTACTGTGTCCAGTTGCATTTCGATCAAATGCCATAGTGTCTTCTCGATTCACCTCTTCCCGGCTCAGCTCTGGCGCGAACCACTTCGGTGTTCTAAGTCTATTCCACGACGCAACGGTTAAAGGAAATGAGGCAGCGTGGCTGGAGACAACCGCGGGGCTTATCTCTGCAGCTCTGGTTAGAATGGCCTTACAGGAAGTAGAGCAGAGTTTACAGGCAGAGGTCGACCGACTGAATTCTGAAGTAAGATCGGCACTAAAGCGAGCAGAAGATGCGGAGCGCAAAGCGTTGCATCTTCAAGCGCTAACAAACATTGATCAGTTTGCCGGATCAATTGCGCATGATTTCAATAACATGCTTGCTATCATTAGCGGTCAGGCCGAGCTGATTGGTGATGCTATCGAGGATGACGATTTTGACAAAGCGTTCGTATCGGACGGGCTCAAGAACCTGCAGGATGCCGTGGACAAGGCTGCAAAACTAACCGAAAGAATCCGTGCCGCGACCCATCTGCGGACACAGCATCTGGCAACGGTCCCAGTTGAAAGCATTATCAGAAATCTAGTTAATTTGGTCGGTCCCTTGCTTGGAACTTCGATCAAACTCCAGACGAATCTTCATGAAGAGTTGGGATTGATCGTCGCTGACACCAGTCAGATTGAACAGGCCATCTTAAACCTGGTGATAAATGCCCGGGATGCGATGCCGACAGGCGGAACGATAACACTCTCGTGCACACAGGAGCCGCAATCGGACCACGGCGATGGCGGATCCACTGAGCCTGTTCGCCAAATTCGAATCGCTGTTACGGACACTGGCAATGGCATTCCTTTAACGATGCGGGAACGCGTATTTGAGCCGTTCTTTACTACAAAGTTGGCGAAAGGTGGTTCGGGGCTCGGTTTATCGATGGTCCGGGAAATTGTCGAGAGGCACGGCGGCCGCGTCGCGTTACACTCTGATGTCAAAGTCGGAACCACGGTAGAGATTTTTCTGCCAGCTCATGTCTCTGATAGCCGCCAGGTGTCTGCAGTATCAGCTCTTATTTCGCCTGTCCAAGTTACCGGTGTTAGTCATCCGCTCATTGAGCAGACCGATAAGGCATCCGTGCTAATCACAGACGATGACTACATGTTGCGCGAGCTAATGACACGTGCGCTTAGCAGCGCAGGATACCGAGTGTTCACTGCAGCGGATGGGAGTGAAGCCCTCGAGTTTCTGAACCATTCCGGTGAACAGATCGACCTCCTAATTACCGATGTATTCATGCCACGAATATCCGGTATTGAACTCGCGCGGAGATTACATGAGACGTCTCCAGATACCCCGGTTTTAATCATTACTGGTTTTGCAGAGCAGGCGATGCAGGGCTCATTGCAGGCGCCCGGCGCATTACCTATGCTAATGAAACCGTTTAAAATTCAGGAGCTATTTGCAAAAGTTGCGAGTTTGATGGTGGCGTGACTTCTATATTGACCGAGCAAAGGCGATATGTATAAGGCAGCATAGCCGCAAAAAGACAGGGAAGTAGCTGCGCAGGGAAGTTCGCTTCGCGAGGGAAGAGGCTCAGCGGAGTCTCGATGGTTTTGCTGTTAACTGATTTCTGGGCCGCAAAGGCAGCAAAGACGCAAAGAATTGGGCTTGGCTGAAACGCAATTTCTTCACAAAATGAGGTGAAGTCCGCGGTTAATGCACATAATGGTCTGAATCTCGCGTAACTAACGGTCTGAGCTTGAAGTTTGCAAGAGTTTGACGCACAAGGTTTGACGCGTCTACCGCAGTCGTGCTATAATCTAATCCCCACGAAGGTTTTATTTATCTGTCCACGCTGGCAATTTCCCTTTTCTTCAGCTGTTTGCTGAATTCATAACGCGTCCAGAGCGGCTGTCGTTTCAAGCTTGAAAGCCAGGGTTGAACTGTGTTCACTTTCAATTCAAAACATATATGGTGTATTGTGGCGCTAGCGGCGTGCCTATCGGTTCAGGCATTTGCCCAAACCGATTTTTATACGGTGACAGGTTACGACTCGCCGAAGCTGAAGAAGACGAAAATCGTTCAGAGCCAGCTTCCAGCGCCGTTGCCGCCTGCTGGCAGAGTCGCAGATAACTCGGAAGATGGAGCGATCGCACCCAACAAGGATGAGGCAGTCCTTGTTGTTAATAACGATTCGATCGACAAATACAGTATCTCTGGGCTGCGTACTGGCCGTGTTAAAGTTAAGAACGACGATGACACCCTGCACCCTTTCGGCATGATAGGCACTCCGGCAGTCATAGAGCGCAAGTACATTATAGTGCCGGAAGTTCAGCACCAGGTCATTACGAAAGTTGCGGTATCGACTGGCAAAATTGCCGCAGAAACAAAGGTGCCCGGACTAAAAGATATCGCCATTGGTCCCAAAGGAAGCATCTATGCCGCAGTATCGGGTGCATCGGCAGCAGTTATTGTGTTTAACCCAGATTTAACTCACTCTGACGTAGCCATCAAATACGGCGAAAACGGTCTTTCTGAAGTTGATGCAATGTCCATTCAGGACAACATTCTTTATATCACTCAGGCGCCAAGGGCGAATGGCACAGCCGCGCAGCAGTTTATGTATAAGCTGCCAGTCGAGTTGAACGCTGGATTTCCTGTATTCCTTTCCTCAAGCAGCGCATCGACTGTGCAGGCTCCCGCAAAGAGCAACAGCGCACTTGCGCCTGGCGTGTATACCTATGCGCCGGGAGTGAAAGGCGACACAGTGCGGCTTGCGCTACCACAAAACGTGCGATCTGCACCACCACTAAAAGGCACTCCGACCGGTACCGGTTCAGGCGGTGATGGGGCGCCAGGCGGTGGAATTCATCCGGATGCCAATGGTACGACCCCCGAGCCTGGCGCAAACGCAATGCTCCTTTCGCTTCTTGCTTCAAGTGCATTGTGGGTACGCAAGCAGCACAGACGAAATAAAGCAGCATAGCCGCAACCAAAGGCAGGGAAGTGCGCAAGCGCGCGGGGAAGTAGCTGCAGATTCAAAGCCCCAAAAAGGCGCAGAAGGCGCAAAAATTTGTGCGTGGATGCCTGACGGACCAGCGCGGCACGCTAACTGACTGCGCGAAGAAAAGTGTCGCGCAAAGGCAGCAAGGACGCAATGAAAAGCGGTTAGCTGCAACGTAGCTCCTTGTCACAATGAGAAGAAGTACGTGGATAGCTTACGCAAACTGTAACTGAATGGATACGACCACATTTATCCGGTTGTAGCCCCAACCCCTGATCCCTATCCCCAGTCCCCATTCCCCCGCCTTGCCGGAATATGTCAAACTTGTATATCGAATAAGACCCGGATTGGAGGACGGAAGCTGGTGCGCTCGTTGATCTCTTCATTGTTCGTCTTTGTTGTCTGTTTCTGCCTGCCGTCAAGCCTACACGCCCAGCTAGCTCCAGGTCAGCAATCTCTTAGATTAGCTGCCGCATCCGATCTCGTGTATGCATTTAAGGATCTGGCAGATTCCTACACAAAACAGACCGGCATCAAGATCGACATCACGTTTGGGGCGAGCGGACTGCTTGCACGTCAGATTGAAAAAGGAGCTCCGTTTGATCTTTATGCTGCAGCAAGCCGCTCCTATATAGATGATTTGTCGCAGAAACAGGTGATTACTGCGAGTTCTGTGCACAGCTATGCTGTTGGCCATATCGGAATATATTCGGCATCGCCCAGTTTCGCGATCACTTCGTTAAGCGAGTTGGCTTTGCCTCAAATAAAGGAAATCGCCATCGCAAACCCTGCGGTGGCCCCGTACGGCCGTGCGGCGAAGGAGGCGTTGATTGGAGCGCACCTATGGGATAAACTTGCCGATCGGCTTGTTTTTGGTGAGAATATCCAGCAGACGATGCAGTTTGCGCAGAGCGGCAACGCAGATGCGGCGATCGTGAGTCTATCGTTGGGGCTGCATGCTGCGGGGAAGTTCGTGCCTCTTGCAGACAGCACGCATGCACCGCTCGTGCAGGCGATGGGAGTGGTAGCGGCTTCACAGCATCAAGATGCCGCTCTAAAATTTGAAGCGTATGTCTTAAGTAAACAGGGCCAGGCCATTCTGAAAAAACACGGCTTTTCCTCAGCTGAATTCAGTTCCATTACCACGAGCAGTGGCGCAAAACCGTGACCTTCTGGAGCGATGTAAACCTTACGGCGCTATTTGTCTCTGTACGGATTGCAGTGGTCTCCACCCTGTTTTGTCTCGCTGTCGGCGTACCGTTGGCAGCTATCCTGTCGTCCCGGCGCTTAAGGGCAAGATCGCTTTTTGAAGGGATCATTACTCTCCCACTAGTGCTGCCTCCCACGGCGCTTGGCTACTTCTTCCTTATTTCGATGGGGGTGCGCAGCCCGATTGGCCGAGCGTACCATCAGTTAACGGGCTCAAATCTTGTGTTTTCGTGGCAGGGCGTAGCTGTCGCGGTCAGCACGGTGAGTCTCCCGCTGATGGTCAGAACAGTCCAGACGGCGTTTCAGCTCGTGGACCATCGCATCCTCGAAGCCGCGCGGCTGGATGGCGCATCAGCGATTAGCTGTCTGTGGCGCATACAGCTCCCGATGTCGCTTAGAGCTGTCGCTGCGGGAACCAGCCTTGCCTTCGCGCGGTCCTTAGGCGATTTTGGGGTTGCGCTTATGGTCGGGGGTAATATTCCTGGGGCAGATGGCACCCACACGATGAGCCTGGCAGTGTACGATTCCGTAAATCTCGGCGATGATCACACTGCGTTGATGCTAGTTCTCGTTCTGTCGGTTCTTGCTTTCCTATTCTCAGTGACGGCTTCTAAGTTCGGATCGAGCCGGACAACCTAGATACTGCGCGCAAGCGCAGCCACGTAAACACAATTTGCTCCGGCCTCCATAAGCACTTTCGCAATCTCTCTCGCAGTTGCGGTGCTCGTCAAAACATCATCAACGACCAAGACGTTTTTCTGGAACAACGCGCCTCGATCCACCACGGCAAAAGCACCGCGAACATTCATCGCTCGGGCCTCTGAGCTCATGGTGGTTTGAGTCGATGTCCGCCTGATGCGGTTTATGATATCCGTGCGCACTGGGCATTCGCACCGTTCGGCGAGGGGCTTCGCGAGCGCCTCAGCCTGATTGAAACCACGGGCTCGTTGGCGGGAGGGATGCAGCGGTACGGGCACAACAAGATCGAACTTTCGGCTCGTATTCGTGGCGCCTGTCGATGCTTTGGCAAAGAACGGTTCGGTCTCCAGCGCATCGGCAAACAGTGCCCCGAGCGGATGCGCCAGCCCTTTCATCCCGTCATACTTCAGCCGATGAACTGCCCTCAGCATCGCTCCGTTATACTGAAACGCCGCGTAGGACCAGTCGTAACGAGGATTTGCTCCCCCCTCGCATCTTCGACAGATCAATTTGTCCCTGCGAATGGGTTCACCGCACCGATCACAATAGGGCGCGTCTATAAGCCGAAAGCTCTCGATGCACGATTTGCACAGGCATCCAGAATCCAGACCTTCGTTGCACACTGCGCAAACCGGGGGATAGATAAGATCGAGCAGACCTGTTATGGCGCTGTTAAGTCCAGAAAATAGCATTGCTGCTCCCATTTAGATGCCTAACTGGTTTTACCTTAAGTTGGCGGGATTTCTTGCAGTATGGTGGTGAACCGAACTGATACACCGCATCAGCGAGTTCAACCTCAAAGACCTCATAGACTTTCTTCTTCAACTTATTTGGAGTACAATGGTTCGTTACGGTGCGTCATTGCTAATTGGTGGACGCACCCCTTATCTTGTGCGGAAGGTGGCATCGCGTAGTGGCTCTTGAACAGGCAAAACCTAAACTTGATGAAATTGAGCAGCGTTATCGTGAACTGGACGCCCAGTTAAACGATCCAGATTTTAGCTCGGACTACCAGCGCTATCTGCAGGCTAAAAAGGCTCAGATGGAGATCGAAGGCGTGGCCCTGGCCTACAGAGAGTACAGGCAGGTTCTCGCAGATATTCCTGAAGCTGAGGATATGCTGGGCTCCGCAGGCGACCCTTCCGAGCGTGAACTGGGCATGGAGATGCTCGATACCTTAAAGTCGAGGCGCGACGAGCTTGAAGAGAATATTCGCTTGATGTTGGCGCCCAAGGATCCGAACGACGACAGAAACGTACAGATGGAGATCCGTGCCGCAGCAGGTGGCGAGGAAGCCAAGCTATTCGCCGGCGAACTATTCCGCATGTACACCCGTTACGCAGAGCGACGCAAATGGAAGACTGAAGTTATCGATATTCAGGAGACAGGTATCGGCGGCGTTCAGGAAGTTACGTTTCAGGTTGTGGGGCAGGGCGCGTATAGCCAGTTGAAGTTTGAAGGCGGCGTGCATCGCGTTCAGCGCGTTCCAGTTACCGAATCTAGCGGCAGAATGCAGACTTCCACGATAACCGTTGCGGTTCTTCCTGAAGCAGATGAAGTCGATGTCGAGCTCGACGAAAAGGACATTAAAGAGGACATCTATCACTCCTCCAGCGCCGGTGGTCAGAACGTCCAGAAGGTTGCAACCGCCATCAGGCTCACTCACATTCCAACTGGAATTGTGGTTCAGTGTCAGGATGAGCGCAGCCAACTTCAAAACAAGATCAAAGCTCGCAATGCACTTCGAACGCGCCTGTATGAGCTAAAGCTTCAGCAGGCGAACGACGCGCTCTCCGGTGCACGTCGCTCGCAGGTCGGCAGCGGTGAACGAAGTGAGAAAATCCGGACCTATCACTTTCAAGATGGGCGCGTAACCGATCATCGAATTAATAAGACCATATTTAACGTGCCTGCTGTTCTTGATGGCGATATCCAGGAGTTTATTGACGGGCTGACTCTTGCCGATATGGCTGAGAAAATGCGCGACGAGAGCTCCAAGTAGTTCCATTCCAAGCCGAACTTCGATACATATTGTTAAGGGCAGCCCAGGCTGATGCTGAAGCCGGACCAAGAGATAGTACAGAACTGCCTTGCTGCATCCGATTGTCGGGAGCTTCGATCTGCTGTAGCGTCAGCTTTAGCTGACGCTGGTATCGAGGATGGCCGCCTGGAAGCGCAGCTTCTAATCTGCGACGCATTCGATGTCTCCAGGGCTGCAGTGATTGCTGGTATCGTTGACATCCAGGATCCGGCGAAGCGAGATGGTCTTGCATTGATGCTCCTGTCCCGATTGTCTCGAAGGCCGCTTGCCTACATCCGGGGCTATAAAGAGTTCTACGGTCTTGCGTATCGCGTATCGCCACACACACTTATCCCACGTCCAGAAACTGAACTGATCGTCGATTTCGTACGTAGTATTTACTCAAAGCTGAGTAGTTCGGGCTCACCAGTCCTGATCGATGTTGGCACGGGCACCGGGTGTATCCCGGTGTCTTCGCTTGTCCATTGCAGCCGACTAAGTGCAGTCGGCATCGATATCTCTGCCGAGGCCCTTCATGTTGCCCGCCAGAACGGGCGCGACCACGGAGTGCAGGACCGAGTTCGATGGCTGCAATCCGATCTGCTTGAAGCCATTACGGGTATGGCCGACCTGATTGTATCGAACCCTCCTTATATCTCGAAATCCGAAATACCGCTTCTTGCTCCTGAAGTGAGAGCGCATGAGCCGATCCTTGCTTTGGACGGAGGCGAAGACGGGCTGGACCCTTACCGGCGACTCATTCCTTCGGCGATCCGGGTTCTTAAGCCCGGTGGTTATCTGGCAGTTGAGTGCGGCATCGGGCAGGCACAAATACTGAGTGAAATGCTGCGATCCAGCGAATTCGATGAGGTAGATTGTCTCAAAGACCTGGCGGGGATCGATCGTGTGGTGATCGGGCGCAGGTCAACAGGGAGCGCAATTTGAGCGGCGACGTTGAAGTTCAGAATATGATCGAATGCACAGATCTGTACAAACGATTTGGCGCATTTACTGCGGTAGATTCTATCTCATTTGCGGTCCGTAGAGGTGAAATCTTCGGTTTTCTTGGGCCAAATGGCGCCGGAAAAACCACTACCATCAAGATGGTCACCGGCCTAATTCCTCCAACCTCAGGCACGGCAACAGTCGGCGGTTACGATATCACGCGTCAGCCCATGGATGCCAAACGCATATATGGTTACATTCCTGATAACCCGTACCTCTACGAGAAACTGACCGGCCGCGAATTTCTCAACTTTATGGCCGATCTCTACTCCGTCGGCAAGGAGAACAGGTCAAAAGAGATCGAAGATCTTCTGCGGCTGTTTGCTCTCGAAGAGAAGGGAGATGCGCTAATCCAAGGCTATTCGCGCGGCATGCGCCAAAAGATGGCGCTTGCGGGCGCGCTCATCCATTCACCTTCCGTAATCTTCCTTGATGAGCCAACGGTCGGCCTGGATCCGCAGAGCGCGCGAGCGATGCAGGATATCCTTCGAGAGCTATGCAGCCGCGGCGTAACCATATTTATCTCGACGCATATTCTTGAGATTGCCGAGAAGCTGTGCCACAGAGTGGCGATTGTTAACCTCGGTAAGCTGGTTGCTCTTGGCACACTTGATGAACTTCGCTCTGGCTCAGGTCTACAGGGAGAGCCGGTCGGCAGCCTCGAAGAACTGAGCCTCGAGGATATTTTCTTACAGCTCACGGGTGGCGCCGAGTATGCCGAGTTGATCAGGTATCTGAAGTAGCATTAGATTTAGCTCTCAGTTCCAGTTAGGGGATCTTATGCAGACGTTAACGCCTCAAGACCAACAAGCGATTCTTGCCGTCGCCCTCGTCGTTATGCTGGTCTTCGGCTCGATCGATATCGCGATCCTCGTTCAATGGGTCAAGTACTTGAACCTGATGAACGCCTACAATCGCCGATTCCGTTTCACCCCGCCAGTTCCTGCCAGCTACACTGGGACCGAAACCGAAGTTAGCAATGGTCAGCCTGATTTTCTCGTTCCTGAGATCCCGCCGCTTGAACTGGCTGAGATAGGAGAAGAGCCAGACAATAAACTGGCACAAGCTGATGTGCCGGTAGATCACGTTCCGTTCCTGCCTGCGACCTTTTCAGGTGCCGCCGAGATGGAGGTTTCGGCGGCGCCCGTCTCACCATTTGCCCCCGTATGGAGCCTCGTTCACCCGTTTGTCGCTTTCCAGGCTGTTATGGGCGCCGTAGTGTTGTTTACTGTGTTTGCGTTGATCCCTACCTATGTGACTGGATCGACAAATCCCGTAGGGTCCGCCTACGCCATGGCGGTTACCATCCTTGGTCTGGTGCTCCAAAACGTCGGGTTTGTAGGGATAACGGGATACCTCGTTCACAGGTACGGGACAAACCTGAAGAGCATAGGCTTGCGTGCGCCAAAACCTCGCGAAATCATTTTGGGAGCGAGCCTTGGAGTAGCCCTTTTGCTGGCGGCAGGAGCGCTGGAAAAAGTCGTCGACATTGGCGCGCATCACCTCTTATCGAAGGCGTTTATCGATAAGATCGATCATATCAGCGCGGCAACATCTGCAGGTGGCATGTTCGAAGACATCCAGAGCCACGGGCTCAAGCTGTGTTTCGCACTTGCAGGAGCGATTGCTGCTCCGATTGGAGAAGAGGTGTTTTTTCGAGGTCTACTTTATAACGCATTGAAGCACCGATGGGGGATCAAGATTGCGGTCCTGCTTAGCGCTATCTGCTTTGCCTTGAGCCATGGATCTCCGCTATCCGTCGTGATTATCATACCTATGGGCTTAGTCCTGGCGATTGCGTACGAAAAGACGGGGTCGCTCTGGGTCACGATATCTATGCACGCCGTAAATAATGGCGCTGCGTTCCTTATTTCATCGATGGCGGCAACGCCGCCCCATCACTAACTTAGAAATCACGTTCAACCGGCCGATGAAGAGTCGCTAGAAAGCAGCAAGATATGGCACCACGCCAACCTGGCAAGCTCCCTCCTGTTCCACAGCTAGTGCGCATGTTATGGCTCCCCATACTGTTCGCCGTGGTTGTATCCTTTGCATTGCAGCAGTCGCGACTGCGTTCGTCCCCGCAGCCAATCGCGTTTCCTGGAGCCGTAGACGCACTTAAACATGGGAAAGAGGCAGATGCCCGGCGTGAGTTTGAGGCTGCGCTGAAACCGCGCCCAGACGATACACTGGCATACCTGAATGTGATGCAGGCGTGTGTGGCGGCGAAGGCAAATACGGCTGCTCTAGAATATGGGCATCGCGCTTTGAAAGCTTGCGCAAATCAACCTCCGGTGGAGCGTGCAGCCATCTGGAGGGCAATCGCAGAGGTTGCCTCACTCATTCCGACCGCCGACGAAAAGAGAGAGGCCCTAGAGGCGGCGCGACAAGGCCATCAGCTTGCGCCAGATGATCTCGTCGTTGCCAATACTTATGGTTACCTTCTTGCGGATTTTGCGAGCGGCAAGGGACCTGATGTAGATACAGCCATTCAGGTATTGCAGAAGACACTTAGTTCCCTGAAGAGCACGCCTGGAGTGGACACAGATGGCAGCCCGGAAAAGCTGCTTTACGCTATGACGGAAGATAGCTATGGATGGGCACTGTTCAAGAATGAAGACTATCCGGATGCGATTACCGTTCTCTCGGAGGCGATCCAGGACTATCCGACCGGGACCGCTGAGCAGGAAGCGGTGAAAACCACTTATCTCCATCTCGCGCAATCGTATGACCGATCTGGCCAGAAGGCGCGCGCGCTAAATGCGCTGGACAATGCACTGGTGATCGATCCCGGATACGCCGAAGCGATCGCTTTCAAACAAAAGCTGTATGATGCCAGTTCTCCTGCATCATCCCTGCCTGGATCTGCACCCAAAGCAGAGACAACGGGTAGGGTTAAGAAAAATTAAAGCAAATATTGGAATATCTTAGGTTTTGTGGTGAAACTACTAAGCAATCATTACGTATAGTGAAAGTGTGTCGGAGGGTTTTATGCCAAAGGCGCTATCTAACTGTCCAGTTTGCGAACAAGAACTAACCGTATCGCGGCTGGAATGCAGGGCGTGCGGAACCCGGATCGAGAGCCAATTTGAGGCCTGCCGTTTCTGCAGGCTCCCAGCGGAGCACTACAGCTTCATTGAGCTCTTCCTGCGGTGCGAAGGCAATCTGAGCCGCGTGGAGAAGGAGCTGAATCTCTCCTATCCGACGGTTCGCAATAGGCTGACCGCTGCGATTGCTGCGCTTGGGCTATCCGCTCCAACTGCTGAGTCGGCAGAGATACCTGTTCCAGAACCTGACCGCACGCGAAACTTGCTTGATTCGCTCGTGAGCGGCTCGCTTACTGCAGAACAGGTTGCAGAGGCGCTTAGATCACAGCGATAAGTACCGCAGCGACGCCATTTGCTGCGCAACGAGTTTGACCATTAGAAATACTGAGAGGATTAAGGTAGCGCTATGGAAGACCACGTGATGCGTGTCCTGCAGTTGTTGCAGGAGGGAAAGATCACTTCGGCTGAGGCCGAGGCGCTAATTTCAGCTCTAAAGGGTGAACCAGCAAAGGCCGCGACTCCACCCCCTGCGCCAGAGGCGCCTCCGAAGGCCGCGCCGTTTATGGAGGATTTCGCGGCGAAACTGAAGACGCCCAAGATTGAGTTTGATCTCGAGCATCTTGGTGAGCGAATTTCTAAAGCCGTCTCGAAAGTTCAGCCCGAGAAGATCGTGGCGCGAGTTCAGGCCCAGCTTCGCACTGCAACGCGTGCTAGCGCTTCGTGGGGCGCTGTCGTAAGCGCTAAGGTGAAAAGCTGGACGGATGGTATTGATGTTCGGCCCTTAAATAGCGCTAGCCTGCCCGAGTCGATTGAAACACACACGGCAGAATTCCACCTCGAGTCTGGCGCAGCACTGCTCGTAGAGAATCCGCTTGGCAATGTAGTTGTTAGGCCTGCTGAAGGTGCAACTGCGACAGTGAGCTACAAGCGCATCGTCTGGGGGGCCACGGAAGGGTTGAAACAGCTTGCGGATTCGATTGTGGTAGATCATTTCGCCACGGACAGTCGGCTCGATGTGAAGGTGAGCGCTCCGGATCATTTTCGAGATGGTGTTGTCGATCTGGAGATCTCGATTCCTTCGATATCATCGGTTCGCGCAAGCACACATTTCGGAGACGTCGTAATTGAGGGTCTCTCTGGCAGAATCGAAGCGGTCACTACCACAGGTGTATTGACCCTTAAGAATCTCGAAGGCGATGTGCGCGGGGAGACGACAATCGGCGCCATCAAGCTGGACTCAATAGCCGGGACAGCCACGGTTGCATCGGAGGGTGGCGCTATTGAGGCGAATCAGGTATCCAAAGGCCTCTCTGCCAACAGCGTTAGCGGAGACGTGACCGTAATGAACGTGGAGGGCGGTCGCGTCGAGTGTAAGTCTGTTTCTGGTGATGTATCGGTAACGGGGGTTGGTCTTGAAGCTCCGCTCGATATCGTCGTAGAGTCGGTAAGTGGGGATGCTGCATTGACGAATGCATCTGGAAACGTTGCGATTAAGGCGGTATCCGGAGATGTTCTTGCAGATAAGCTGTCTGCAAATCGCGTTCAGGCACAGGCAGTATCCGGCGACGTGCGCGTACGCATCGATTCCGCGTTTTCTGGCACACTTCACGCTAACACGGTATCTGGCGACGTTTCGCTTGCTCTCTCTGCAGACACAAATGCGCGCGTATCCATGACTACGGCCAGTGGCGATCTGCGATGCGATCACAATGCGCAAGAGGTTGTTGCCACCGAAACTCTCTGGAGCGGCGTGATCGGGACGGGAGCAGGAACGATCAACGTTCAGACGATATCGGGTGACTCTCACATCGTTGAAGTCGGTTAGGGATAAGCTTTCAGCGGTTACGGATCCGCGCAGTTAGTTCTTGGAGGTCTCATGAGTCAGCAGGAGAAGGATAAAGTTCTCGAACTCGTTGCGCATGGCGTTCTCAGCCCGAGTGACGGCGCTAGCCTGCTGGCTGCGATCTCTGAAGCCGAACGGGCGAACGCCATTGTCGCTGCAAGCCTGCCCGTTCAACAGGTACAGCGCGTTAATCCCGAGGTGACGCCCAAACTGGCCCCAGAACAGGCGGTAGAAATACTGATGCAGAGGCCGGATGGCACCAGCTATACGCTGCAGGTGCCGCCCGGCCTCGCTCCTCTGATCTGGAACCTCACCAAGGCCGCAATAAAAGAGTCGGCTCGAACCGCAGCTCAAGAATCTTGGTCTGGCTTTAAACACATCGTACGAAGAAAGACGCAAGAGGTCGGGCAGGCGGTTCGCGATCAGGCCACTTCACTTGCTCGAGGCAGCGCAGCGCCTGCGCTGCCTGCCATTGAAGCCAAGGCAGACCTGCCAGAACACTCTGGCGCACGAGCGAGAATTCTGGAGATGGTGAGTTCAGGCTTGATCTCTGCAGAGGATGCGATGCGCCTGATCAGGCAGATCGACCGGCTCGATAGCGCCGCAGGGTAGCCTGCATTTTGACCTGCATTAACAATTCGGAATTGCCCGAACACGCAGGATAGGTAGGATTTTGAGATAGCATTAACGTACTTACGCCCTATGAACGATGCTTCTCTACTGAATTGGCGACTCCGTAATGTATTTGTGGCAGCGCTCGTGGTCGCTGCCACACAACTCTCCACAGTAAGCCGTGCAGCGCCCCAGAAGAGCGACGACCGAAATGGGGTGGTCTCCCTTGTTATTGTCGCAAGTCCGCATCAATCTGCGAATGGGCCAGACGTTTTCGCGCCCCTGTTTAATCGTACTTCGGCGCTGAAACAAAAGCCAACATTTGTATTGGTTCTTGGCGATATCACCGCTTCGGGATCCGCAGCAGATTTTGAACGCGTTAAGCAAACGGTGAAGCAGTCTGCAGACGCCGGGATACCTATCTACGCTTGTCCGGGTCCGTCAGATGTATCTCCCCTCGCTCCGGGGAAGGAGCCCTTCGCTCGGGTCTTCAACCATCTGTACCATTCGTTTGATCTAGGCGCCGCTCATTTTGTACTTCTGGACACGACGATTGCGAATAGGGTAGAGGGGCATGTAGACAAAGCGCAGCTCGACTGGCTGGATCGCGATCTCAAACGAGTGCGCCCAGAACAACCCGTCCTCTTGTTCGTAACACACCCCATCGCTCAAGAATCACCTGCCACACGTCTTTTCGATAACGATTATGAGCTCATGGCGCACCTGAAAACGCACAATGTCGTGGCGGTGTTCACGGGAGATCCTGCGCACGACACCTCGTTCTCACTAAATGGAACGATGGTCTTTGGCAGTCGCCCGCTATCGTCGCAGTCCGCTCTCATAGTTACAGCAACGCCGGCAATCGTGACGGTTGATCGGATTGAAATCACGGGTACGGGTAAGCCGGAACATCTTGTCTCACTGCCAGCCAATCCCAAGAGTAAGCCTTCGTCTATCAAGACAGCGTGGGACGATCCAGATATTCCTTTCCTGGCTCGCAAGCGGCCAGCAGCCACACTATCTCCCCGGGCTGTATCAGACAATCCGGATAAAGAGAAGGGGGAGTACCGGATTGATAGCGGCCCATGGAAACCTCTGACAAAAGATCGCCGAGACATCTGGTCGGATGTATTTCCTACGCGAGACCTTAGCATTGGAATTCACTCTTCTGACCTGCGGATTACAACTTCAGGCGGTCTCAACTTCTTAGAAGAGCTGATATTTGAAGTTGAGCGGGACAGTCGAGAGCCTACAAGACGCTGGGCTATCGACCTGCCCGCGCCAATACAGACAAGCCCTTGTCTTAACGGCGACTCGCTCTACGTTACTGCTCTCGATGGCAAGGTGTACGCCTGCAGCACGGCAACGGGTAAGCGACACTGGATTTTTCCGGCTAAGGGCTCGTTTGTCACATCTCCGGTGGTTTTCGGTGGCCTTGTCATTGCCGGCTCAACGGATAGAACGCTGTACGCAATCGAGGCTAACGGAGCAAATGCCGGCAGGCTAAAATGGAAATGGGAATCGAACGAAACGATCTATGCAACTGCTGCGGCAGCGCATGGCACAGTTTGCGTGCCAAGTGGCAACCGTATCGTCGGTATCGATCTTGAGACTGGAGTTGAGAAGTGGCATATTGACGCTGCAGGTCCCTTCACTTCCAGTGTCGTCACGGATGATGAGTATTTCTATGTGACCTCATCATCGGGAACCACTTATGCCGCAGAGGCGCTTACGGGCGCCGTGCGTTGGAAGTTCGCGAAAAGCTCAGCCGCGAACACCGGCTCGTCCACCGCTCCCGGTGTAGCCGCAGGAAGAGTTTATGTCGCAGCTCAAGACGGCGCCCTCTACTGTCTCGACAGTGTTACAGGCGCGGAGAAGTGGTTCTGGCGGCCCGGTGGAGAAATGGACCCTCTCAGAACCTGCTCGCCAACCTTGTGCGGCACAAATGTCATCGTGCCGGGCACTGGGCCAAACGGCGATGTGTATGCAGTCAACGGCACTTCGGGGACGCTGGAATGGCGAACAATCACAGGTCAGCGGTTCGAAGGAGTTTCGGCACGGGCAGCTCAGAATGGCAGAAGCGTGGCGATCATGGGTATCCGTGGCCACTGCTCCATCCTGAACAACGCAGATGGAACCCGTTTGTGGGGATATGAGCTTGGCCCGGGCAACATCTACTCCACGCCGGAATATGATGGCAATCTGCTCTACACAACCACCATGGCAGACGATGTGCAGGCGATTAATGGGCCAGGAGTCGTAAAGTAGCACACATATATTTCGGGCACTATGCATGCCTCGACCTTCGCGATTGACACTCAGCTTCCAAAACCTGTACAATAACCATTCACGAGGATTTGTTTTTCCGCGACGAATGATGCAACCTTTACGCATCAGCCGCGTCTATGAGGGTATAGATAAGCAGAGCGTGATCACGCCTACGTGAGGCGGGCTCTCTTCCTGCCAATCGCCCTCATCACACTGTATTGATTACGGCGCAAAACGGAGTTCCAAAGCGAAAGTTGATAAACTCCCGTTTCCTTCAATCTGCGCCGAAATTCCTAGAGGAGCGTTTGGATGTCCGTTATTAGCAGCAGTGCATCATTCCAATCTTCGCAAAGTGCGGGAGTCGTTAGGAATGCGGTTCGAAAGGGATTCGCTCTGGTCGTGACAGGAGCTGTTGCAGTTCTACTGACGAATGCCCGAGCCGATACAAAGGGTTCACTGCCAGCGGCTGCAGACAGCTTCAAGATCACCAAAACCGGTATCGCAATGTTTACGCCCTCCTCTCTTGAAAACTTGCTGGATGGCGAGGCCGAAGCGCTGCGCAGATATAACGTGAAGGAATGTGCCCACGCTGAATATGCGCCTGGTGGCGTTGGAAATCAGTTGATGACGGCGGATGTATTTCAGTTTGGGTCTCCGACGGAGGCCTATGGGTACTACTCGAGCCAGAGAAGCCCAAGCGCGGCAATCGTAAAGATTGGCGCAGAGGGATACAAAGAGTCGACGGCGCTTAATTTCTGGAAGGGGCCGTACTATGTACGGCTCGCAATAACAGCATCCAACAAGGCGCCATTTCAGGCGGTGATGCCAAAGATAGCTGCGGCGATCGCTGGTAAACTATCGGGGTCCACCGCGCTTCCAGAAATTGTTAAGACCCTACCATCGGGTTTTACTCCGAGGACGGAGCAGTACCGTCTTTCAGACATAGCGGCACAGTCTTACATTCGCAACGGAATGGTCGCAAGATATCCGTCGGCGGGTCAGCAGGCTGAGATGTTCGTTGCGCAGTATCCGTCGGCATCGGCTGCAAAAGAGGCGTTCACAAAGTACTCTGCGTATCTTACAAAGCCGTCTAACATCGCCAATGGCGGTAAAGTTGCCGCCCCTGCCGGGCTTGGCGACAAAGCAATTTCGCTCAAGACAAAGTTTACGGGCGTGGTTATCGCTGCGGTAAAGGGAAAGACCCTGATCGGTATTCGAAGTGTAGCGGATGATGCAAAGAGCCAGGCTGCTGCTGCAGGCTTGGTGAAAGCGGCCGCTGCCAAGGCTGGTTAGTTAGCATGGAGGCACATCATGAATGACGTACGATCCATAACAGGTGCGCCAATTGAGCCGGAGGACCGCAAAGCGTCCAGGCGCAAGTTCCTTGAAATTGCGGGCGGTACGGCGCTGCTTGGCGGTATCTACGGTGTTAGCTGGTTTAACAAAGAGGGTTTTGCGGTGCCACACGGTATCCGTCCACCCACGAAAGCCACTCCGCAAACCCCGGATATTGTCTGCGTTGAGGGCAACCCGCAAACATATGGCGACATCACCGAGCGAGCAATCAATGAGCTTGGCGGCATCGAAAGATTCGTTAAGAAGGGTGACAAGGTCGTTATTAGTCCCAATATGGGCTGGATGCGCACGCCAGAACAGGCTGCCGCGACTCACCCGGATGTTCTCCGAAGGCTGGTTCAGCTTTGCGAGCGCGCAGGCGCATCCAGGATTACCTGCATCGACTACACCCTCGACGACTGGAAGATGGCCTTTGAAATATGCGGCGCCAATGGCGCGGTCAAGGGAACAAAGGCAAAACTGCTGTCGCCGACCGAGGTGACGATGTACAAGGCCGTCGATATCCCCTCCTTTGTGCCTTCCTTGACAACAGATGGCAAGAAGTATGATGCGCGTCACCACTTCAACCAGATCGATCAGCACATTCCTCACGACATTATGGAGGCGGACTGCTTCATCGTTAATCCTGTCGTTAAGGATCACGAAGCGGCCACCATTACGATCGCGATGAAGAAGCTAATGGGCAATATCTGGAATCGCAAGGACTACCATCGCTATGGCCTCCACGATTGCATCGCGGAGCTCAACTGCTTTATTAAGCCGACGCTGATCGTAACGGATGCGACGCGAGCGCTTCAGACGCGAGGCCCGAAGGGACCAGGCGAGGTGACCACTCCCCATAAGGTAGTCGCCGGAATCGATCCGGTCGCGCTTGATTCTTATTGCTGCAGATTTCTCACGACGAAGAGCGTATCCCCCGGTGATGTAAATCATCTGGTGCTGGCGAATAGCCTGGGCAGAGGACAGATCGATACGAGTCAGCTGAATGTTAAAGAGATCGCAGGACCTGCTGGCGCCTGACGCCGCAGCAAATCACCATTGATGCAATCAGGGCGCCTGCACAGGGGCCGTTGGAGATAGACAGATGGCGGATATACCGCTAACACCACGAGGATTGGTCGCTGGCGGGGGCTGCGGAAGCGGTTGCGGCTGTAAGAGCAAACAGAGCGCCAAACCTTCTGCCGACGCAAACCGAATTGGTCTCGGGCAGGTTGGCGTCGTTCAGAGAGGAGCAGGATCCGTTGGAGCTGCACCTGCTGTGAGACTGATGACGGCTACGCCTGAGAGCGCGGCCGCTGCCGCTGCGAAGTTTACCGCAGACCAGAAGAAACGCATGAAGGAGGCGCCGGGCAATCCTGCGTCTCATCGCATTGTGCTAATCCGGCGGTCAACTCAGGTATTTCTGTTCTGCCTGTTCGTTCTGTTCTTCTTCCTTACTACGGCGACAAGCCAGAACTGGGGCGGTGTTCCCAAGAACCTGTTCATGACGATGGACTTCTTGAACACGCTTAAGAACAGCATTGCCTCGCACAAAATGCCGGTCTATGCGATTGGCCCAAGCGTCTTCATTTTGCTCCTGACGATGTGGG
Source organism: uncultured Chthonomonas sp. (assembly GCA_903919615.1). GTDB lineage: Bacteria > Armatimonadota > Chthonomonadetes > Chthonomonadales > Chthonomonadaceae > CAIXIX01. The sequence continues at coordinate 9,567 of CAIXIX010000433.1, read as the reverse complement.
GCGGACGTATTTTCTGCGGATGGATCTGCCCTCTTGGCACTGCGATAGATATTGGGGACAGGCTGCTCTTCCGTAAAGGCCGCCTGTTCTACACAAAAAAGCGATCCGACACAAGGCGATTCCGAAACTGGAAGTATCTGTACTTGCTGATTGGCATTGGCGCCATCGTCTTCGGCGTCGATATTCTCACATTCGGCGACCCTATCTCCCTCATTACCCGCACCTTTACGTTCTGCTTCTATGCGCCTGTGGCCTATATCTGGAATGGTCTGCTCAATGTGGCAGATCATGCTGGTGTCGGCCACGTCATCTATAACCTTGGCGGTAACATGGATGGCTGGCATATGCAGAACCTCACCTACTGGAATGGTGTGCCGGTGCTGCTGATGTTTATCGGCGTCATCGCTCTTTCCGGTTATCAGGAGCGGTTCTGGTGTCGCAACCTGTGCCCTTACGGCGGGCTGCTTGCACTTGTGTCCCGTGTTTCCTGGCTTCGTCACTACATCAAGATGGATGGCTGTATCCACTGCAAAAAGTGCGAAATCCAGTCGAGAATGGGCTGCTACGACAACCTGGATAAGAAGGCTGCCTACGAGGAGATGCACAGCATCTCTGAGTGTATTCAGTGTTTCAGGTGTGAGACCATCTGTCCCACCGATGTCATTCAGATTCAAGCCAAGGTCCCGGCAGGCATCAAAGAGGCGCTTGGAATGGCTCCAAAGGGATCGGCACCGCGACCAGAGCCACAGAGCGAGATTGATCTTGGCAGGAGGCGTGTGGTCGCTGCCATTGGCGCTGGCATGTTGTGGGGCTCCGCCGCTCGTGGGAGCGCCGCAGACTATCAGGGTGCGATGCGCCGGTACCATCACAACAACAAGGCGATGCGCCCGCCAGGGTCGCTGCCGGAAAGTGAGTTCCTGTCCGCATGCACCCGGTGCGCTGAGTGTATGAAGGTGTGCCCTACCAATGCGCTGCAGCCAGCGACGCTGGAGACAGGATTACAGGGTCTCTGGACGCCTATTCTGGTGCCCAGCATCGGGCCCTGTGCCGAGAAGTGCTCAAGCTGTGGAGATGTCTGCCCAACGGGAGCCATCCGGCCATTCACCTGGCAGGACAAACGGTACAAGCTGAAGATGGGGCTTGCAAACGTCAATCGTTCTACCTGCGTTGCATGGAACGGCGGCCGAGATTGTATCGTCTGTGCAGAAGTATGCCCGTACTCGGCGGTTATCTTCAAGGATACGTTTGACGATACACTCTCAAAAGATCCGACTCTGCCCATCGATCATAAGAACGATGCGGGCAAAGAGGATAACCGTGGTCGCGTGAAGCGCGTGCCCACCGTTGATGAGAAGCTGTGTACCGGATGCGGAATATGCGAGTACCATTGCCCGGTTCTGCCGGATCACTCGATCGTCGTCTATACCTTCCAGGAGGATAGGGGAGAGCAGGACAAAGCGGGCCAGCCCGGATCCTATGTTGAGCCCCATGAGAACCCATTTGATGGTTTCTTCCGACGAAACTGGGAGAACAGGAAAGAGGCCGGCAAGGACGACTACTATGCCCCTGTTAAGGAAGAGCTGGAACTGTATAAGTCGACCAGCGGCCCGAGTGGAGGCGCCTCGCCAACCGGCGGTTACAACCCGAATCCCAGTCCATAGTGCTGAGTGAAACGCGAAAATAGGGAGAGCAACAGGATGAAATCTGACGATCAACTGAATGCGCTTCGAACAGAGTCTCAATCGAGGCCACTTTCTCGCAGAGATTTTATGCAGGTTGCCACTGTGGCGGCCGCAGCCGGTCCCGGCCTTGCCGCGACTGCCTTCGCGGGTTTTTCACTTACGCGAAGCCAGCGGGCCGAGGCGGCTGAGGTGATTGTTCAGGGGCTTGGTAAGCTCCCTAAAGTTAAGTTCGGCACAAAGATGGACAACATGATGGTGACCAGGACCTGTATCTGTCAGGACTGGAATGCAGACCTGTTCGCGCCTGCTGTTGAGCTCGGCATCAACTTTATCCATAAGGCCGGATACTGGGGGAGGCGCGGGCCGGTGCCAGATGCGATCAAAGCGCTGCCGCGCGAGTCCTACTACACCGACATCACCGTCGATAACACGCCCCGCAACCCGGATAACTTCGACGCGGCCTACAATCAGGTAACCCAATCGCTGGAAGCCAACGGGCTAAAGTACTACGACATCTTCCGAGCGCACTTTGGCTGGCGCGGGCTCGAGGCTTTCAATGGGGGCGACAATGCCTCTTACAAAGCCTTCCTAAAATTGAAGAAGGAAGGCAAGGTCAAGTACTTTGGCGTATCTCAGCATCCTTATGCTAAAACGGTAGATGCGTCAGGCGGCATATCTTATCCTGAAAAGGCGGACCGGTACGCAGAGATCATACAAGCAGAGATTGATTCCGGACTGATAGACTGTATGCAGGTCTGGTACTCGTACGGTTACCCCAAAGGCGCAGAAGAAGTATTCGCAAAGGCAAGCGCCGCCGGAATCGGCATGACGGCGATGAAGATATACGCACACGGCAACGACAAAATGCGTGCCGACTCCGCACGCTTGCAGGAGCTAAAGGCGGGTGATCAGGTTGGCCGAGCGCTGATCCGGCAGGTGATGACCACCAAGCGCAGCGATGGCAAGCCGATCTTCCATACTTGTGTCTCAAACCTGCACAACCAGGCGATCTTTGAGGAGAACATCGGTGGTGTCAGCCCGAAGGTTGCCGCGCTTGATGGCTTCGAAGAGTATCTCGCCTAGCAGATAATTCTTGCATGATGCAGGAAAATCGCAATATCGTGCCTAAACAGAGCGAACTTCCGGAGACTTGGATCTTCATTGGAACCAGATGAGCTGATTCTATCGCCTCCGGAGTGGGCGTTTAACTGTTTCCCGCTGCCTGAACCGGACGTGGACGTGCTCACCATGGAGTTCGTGATATCAACGATGCAGGCGCAGATCGATCTGGTCACGGAAGCCGACACGTCTCGACTGGGACGCGCACTTCATGTGGGCCACCTTTTAACGGTGGCTCAGAGCGATGCGGGAGATTGGCCGGCGGTCTTTAACGCCCGAACGGGCGAATCTATCGGATCGGAGCGCTCGCTGGCTCCGTTACCAATGTTCGAACGTATGAACTTGATGCTGAATAGCTCTGAGTTCGATCACGTCTTAAAACGCGCCGCCTGGGGCGGCATCCATCCTGGCAGTTAGTGTCACCAAGCCACACAGCGCCGTCTATTCCGTGCCTGATGTATCGGGTACAAATGAGTGTTTCTAAGGAGCTTCAACTATGCAATCCGATGGATCGATGGATCGCCTCAAATCGATATCCCGCGAGAAGCCGCTTTCTCGCCGCGATTTCATGCAAGTGCTAACCGTAGCCTCTGCCGCCGGACCAGGCCTCGCAGCAGCAGCGTTCACGGGCATGTCGCTTACGCAATCGCAGCGCGCTGAGGCTGCAGAACTCATCGTAGACGGGCTGGGCACGCTGCCGAAAGTTCCGTACGGCAAGCGGCACGGTAAGATGATGGTGACCCCGATCTGTATGTCCTCCGACTGGAATGGTGAACTTCTGGCGCCGGCGCTTCAGATGGGTGTCAACTTCATCCACAAAGGCGGCTACTGGAATCGCGTTCCAGACGCAGTCAAGGCCCTACCGCGCGAGTCTTACTACACCGACATGACGGTTGATACGACGTCTCCGGGCCACGACCCCAACAACTTTGACGAAGCGTACAACCAGGTCGTCTCCTCGCTCGACCGCAACGGTCTGAAGTACTACGACGTATACCGTGCCCACTACGGCTGGCACAACCTGGAATCATTCAACAAGGGCGACAATGTCACCTTCAAAGTGTTCCAAAAGCTGAAGAAGGAAGGCAAAGCTCGATATTTCGGAGTTTCCCAGCACCCGTACTCCAACAGCGATGCGGGAAACCCTGAGAAGATCGAGCGCTACGCCGACCTGATTAATGCTGAAATCGAATCCGGCGTCGTCGACTCCATGCAGGTCTGGTACTCCTATGGCTATCCCAAGGAAGTTCAGGAAGTGTTCGCCAAGGCGAGCAAGGCCGGTATCGCCATGGTTGCAATGAAGATCTACGCGCACGGCAATGGCAAGATGAGAGCCGATGTCGCGAAGATGGATGAGCTCAAGGCCAACGGCAAAGTCGGACGCGCGCTTATTCGCGAAGTGATGCACGAGAAGCGGCCAGACGGCAAGCCGATCTTCTGCACCTGCGTATCGAATCTTGGCAACATGGATCTCTTCGAAGAGAACATCGGCGGCGTAAGCCCCAAGGTTGCTCGAATCGATGGCTTCGAAACGCACCTTGCGTAAACTTCTTCGCTCCCAAGCGAGATAAATCTATAGACTACGTTCAATCGGCCCGGAACTGCATTGCAGTTCCGGGCCGATTTTTGTTTTGTGAGTGGTCTAATCCACATCTTTGCCAGAAAGTTGGAAAATCGTTCACGCATTTTAAGGTTGGGAAGGAGTAAAGCGAATCGTTGCAGAAACGGTCCATAACAGTCGTGCAGCAAGCCTTCACTCTCCACGTTGAGAGTGCAGGCATAAAAACAGAACAGGGAGGGACACTACAATGCCCATACCACTCGTGGTCATTAGCGTAGACAGCGTCTGCGCCGCGCAGGGAAAGTGCTACGTATCGGAGATTGTGGATACAGCCGAGAAGTACACCATACCCTTAACGTGGCTTCTTGGCGTAACTGAACATGATCCGATGACTAACGTAAAGCTTTACCACAACGAATACCTCCACAAAATCCCCGCCTGGCATGAACTCGGTCTCTACATCACATTTGACAACGGCGCAAGCAACACAGTAGCACGCGGCGACCTCATTCGAATCGGCAAAGACATTCTGAAATCCTACTCGATCAAACCAACAGCGTTTCGCGCCGCAAAAGGAGATATTGAAGCGGGAGACATCGCTGCGCTAGAAGATATCGGCATTATGGTCGACTCTTCTACCGGATCAGCCACAGGTCGGCCCTCAGGTTCAACCGTCGCGCCGTACCATCCCTCCTATGACCACCCCCATCAGCAGGGAAGCGCAAAGATTTGGGAACTGCCCGTTGCGAACATCGATGGAGCATCGGGGTATCTCGACGGCGGTTTCGACAAACTGAAACCAATTATTGATGCCACACTGAAGGTTACGCCAGTATTGAATCTCGCACTGCACGACTGCGTGGACAATGCTGCAACTTTGAGCGCTACCATAGAGTATCTTAAGGGTAAGAACGCGCGATTTGTAACCATGACGCAGCTTATCACGGAACTCTAATCGAAGAGGATTCGATTCCGGACCGCATGGCGCAGCACGCGCCTGCGGTCCGGTTTGTGTTTCGGAACAGGAGTACGGCAGTTGACAGAGATTGGTAAGACAGAGCGAAAGTTAGCGGTCGTTACGGGCGCCAGCAGTGGCATCGGCGCTGCCACGGCGGTAGCATTGCATGAGGCAGGCTTTGACCTGGTTCTGGGCGCAAGACGCCTGGAAAAGCTGCAATCCTTAGGCGACCCGCTGGGCGCGCTCTGTTTGGAGTTGGATGTAACGGATGCTGCCAGCGTTGAGGCGTTCTGTTCGAATATCCCGCGTGCGAATGTGCTCGTAAATAACGCCGGCGGCGCGCTCGGGCTTGATAAATTTGCAGATTCTAAAGATGCCGATTGGGAGCACATGTACGACACAAACGTACTCGGTCTCATGCGCGTAACCCGTGGCCTGCTGCCTGTGTTGGAGGCATCCGGTGCCGGGCATATTGTTAATATTGGGAGTATCGCAGGGCGGGAAGCCTATCCCGGCGGCGCGGGATACAATGCCGTAAAGTTCGCCGTAGTTGCGATTACTCGCGTCCTGAGGCTCGAACTTGTCGGCAAACCAATCCGCATCACCGAAGTGGCGCCCGGCATGGTGGAGACAGAGTTTAGTCTCGTGCGTTTCTCTGGCGATGCAGAGCGCGCTGCAAAAGTTTATGCCGGCCTAACTCCTCTCTCTGCAGAGGATGTCGCCGATGCCATCCAGTGGGCGGTAACGCGCAAGCCCCATGTAAATATCGATGAGATTGTAATTAAACCTATCGCACAGGCATCTGCAACGGTTGCCGCAAGAACGATTTAACATGGACCAGTACAATGCAGTGCGCCAGCACTCCGGCGTGTGGATTGCCGATGATGTCTCCCTAATCGCCGTTACTGGTGAAGATCGCTATACCTGGCTTCAGGGCATGGTATCGAACGACACCCGGCGTCTGAAATCGGGCGAAACAACCACACTATACGCCTGCGTCCTCGATGCCACCGGGCACCTCCTGGCAGATATCGCATTGCACGATCTCCCGGATTCAGAAACGATCGTAATCGAGGCGCCTGCTAGCCGCGCAGCCTATCTGGTCGATCTGTTAGACCGATACGTCATAACCGAGGATGTCGCTCTTACTCCCGCTAGTGAGTCCGTCTTAACGATCCAGGGGCCAGATTCTGCAGGCATTGCCAGCGAAATAGCGTCTGCTTATCTAGGCAGAATCAAACGGCGAGATCGCACTGGCAGCGGCGGTGTTGATGTCTGGTTATCGGGAGAATCGCTTAATGCTGCGCTGGAGATGGCGAAAGACCGCTGGTCGACCGTTATAGACGCCGAAACGCGAGACCTGTTGCGCATCGAAGCGGGTATTCCCCAATACGGGGTCGATATGGATCAGAGCACGATTGCGCTTGAAGCCGGGCTTGGTACCTCGCATATCAGCCTGACCAAAGGCTGTTACATGGGGCAGGAGGTGATCGCACGCATCGATTCGCGCGGTCACACCAATCGTGCACTTACAGGCCTGGTGCTAACCGAGGGCGAATACAGCATCGATTCACCAATGATTTACGCCGCTGAAGATGGCGGTGTACCGAAAGAGACGGGTCGCGTCACGAGCTTCACGGCAATCTCACCGGCCATGAGTGGCCAGGCGATCGCACTGGGATACGTGAGAAACGAACATCGAGAGCCGGGAGCGATCGTTAACATACTTGATGGGGCAGCGGTGTTCAGTGTTGTCGAACTGCCGTTCTACCGGGGATAACAACGGCTGTTACTTGCCCTTTACGTGCGGCGTGTATCGTGTTAACTCGTCCATAAAATCTTCAATAATCTGATCGACCGTCTCCGTCCAGTCTGCAAGCAGAAAGAGCCTTTGGCCTAGCTTTGTTACCGGATGAACGACCTCAACGGTCTGATGAATCACCGCATTCCCGTCGAGCGTTATAAGGTCGAACGTCGCCTTATCGTGAACCTTCGGAACATCATATCCTGGGCCAGACAGAGGGTCGAAATAGTACCCTCCCGAATTCCTTCGCGGCTCATCAAACGCACACAGCAACACTGCGTCCGCTTTCGCCTCTGTGGCTATTTTGAGTACAGTCTCGGTATCCGGCTGGTCGAACTTTTTGCCCATAATCCGTCCGCCGTTCTTAAACACGGCAGGTGGAGCCTTCTTGAGCGCCTCCAGGATGTGAACCGTATCCGCGCCGGGAGTAATAACAAATGGGGTTCTCGCCGCAAGCCTGGTCGGAAGCGTTTCTCGAGCATGGATCTCAAGCTTCTTCAGCACCTCAATATACTCATTTCGGCGCTCTCTGGCCTTTTCATCAATTGGGGTGTCAGCTAACTCTTGCCGTCCGCTCTTATCGGTTCTGGGCGGCAACTCACCTAACGTGTCGGTCCCGAAAAACGGCGGGACAATTACCACGCGATGGACCTTTTGCAGAGCGGCGCGCTTCGCGTCTCCCGCCTCATCGGCAGATGCCGTCGACCTGTCGCCAATGGATGCCGTAAGCAGTAACCAACTGGCGATTATCCACATGAACCTGTGCCACATAAATTCTCTGTTCGTCTTGTTAGCATAAGTGATGCAATATGGGCTATCCTGATAACAGGGCAGCCCGTAATGCGTCGAACGGTTTACACTCCGGCGAGGATCTTGTCAAAGCGAGCAACGATGTCTCGCAGATACTTCTCGTCTCCGCCGCCAAGCTCCGTGGTGATATAGCCGGTGTATTTAATCTCATCAATCGCTTTACGCACCTCTGGCCAATCGATTGAGCCGTCACGGATATTCACGAAGTTACCGCCCCGCGAGCCAAAAAGCCCCGGACCGCCTTTATAGTCCTTCAGATGCATCTTCTTGATGCGAGGCCCAAGCGTTCGGATCCAGTCCTGCGGCCAGGCAAACGCGACCACATTGCCGATATCGAAGTAGGACTGGACCCATTTGCTCTTGAACGCGTCCACGTAGGTGCAGTACTCCAACGGACTAAGCAGGAAGTTATTCCATACCTCTTCGATAAGCACCATCACTTTGAGTTTTTCGGCTAGCGGGATAAGCTTTTTAACGTTCTCCTGCGAATTTTTGTATGCATCGCCGTAGCGGGTGTTAGCATCTACCAGCGCTGGCACCAGCAGAATGTCGTCGGCTCCCATGATGTGGGCAGCTTTCATGGCATTCTCTGCGTTCTTAATTCCGCGTGCGGCAACTTCCGGGTCTCCGCTGGAGAGCGGTGCATCCCAGCCGCCGAAAATTACGGAGTGAACGCGCAGGCCCGCAGCATCAGAAGCTTTTCGGATTGCCTCCGCCTCCTTTTCGCTGCAGGGAGGTCCCTCAACTCCTTCGAAGCCCACATCTTTCGCGAGCTTAAACCGATCCTCCCAGGACAGATTGCCGGGCAGCATGCTGTACATAACTGCCTTCTTGGGACGGCGATCTGCCGGCCCGATATCCTGTACTGTTGTTGCATTCGCGGGTTCGGAACCGAGAACCGTCAATGCGCCTAGGCCAGCTGCTGCTGAGCCTGCCAGTAGTTCTCTGCGATTCATGCCTGTCATCCGTATATGCTCCTGGGTGTTAGATAAATAGGTAGTATTCGTGGACATAGGTCTATCCACGAGCTAGCGAGTCGATGCGATCCTTGTAGGCGTTTAGTGGCGGCGTTTCCATTCCCACGACCTTTGCTGTATCGTCCCAGGCACGCAGCCTGACCGCATCCTGGAAAAACGGGTTCGCTTCAAAGGCGTGAACTCCTGCATCATCGAATGGGCCACCCTGGAGCTCCAGACTCTTGACAGACGCAGGTGAAAGCCCGGCCAGATACCCCGGATTAATCGCGCACAGATACCGCTTTGCGTCCACGTGCAGCTTAACCGGTACGCTAACCTCCGGCCCGAACCATTTGGAAAGCCATGCTTCACCATCATCTTCGTGCCGTGTGTCGATTCCGCGATCTGCCGCGTCCTCCCCTTCGTTATGAAGCAAGTGACCGATGTCATGCAGCAAGGCTGCGATTACAAGAGAGTCTGCCGCCCTAGCTTCCACAGCAAGCTGAGCGGACTGGAGCGCATGTTCCGATTGAGAGATCGCCTCCCCATAATACTCACAGTCGCCGCGCGCGGCAAACATCTGTTCAATCTGCTCGTAAACCACCTTCATCTTCTCCCACTTGCAAAACCGCACTATCCCGCAATATTCGAGTAAAGTAGTGGCGCCGCTTGCTGCG
>CAIXIX010000432.1 GCA_903919615.1 uncultured Chthonomonas sp. | reverse complement strand
TTGGCGGCTTTGCGTCTTTGTGTGCGACTCTTCATACACGCCTCCAGTTCGCACGGGGCTTTGGTCCGACAGGCATCATGCCCAAATGCTGTGCCTTCTGCGTCTTTTTGTGGCTGAATCCGCGTTTCCTACCTCCCAGTCACATGGAACCGTAATACAGTAAGCGAATAGGGCGCGAATTGCGCCTCGTTGTGCGGCTTAACCGTTCCCTTGCTCTTTACCGGTACGATGCGCTCCGGAAAGGCAAAGCTGTTGGTCACATCCGGTTCGCCGGCCGCCTCGCGGTCGGCAAGGATCCAGATCTCGGCGCTTGTCTCTGCGTGGATCAGCGCTGAGAGATCCATTGGCCGCATCAGCGTTTCACCCGTGAAGTTGATCGCGAAGAGTGTAACCGTCGTTCCATCCGCAGAAATGGTTGCGCTGATGTCCGGGCCAAAATCTGAAGGCAGGTCCGAGTTCATGGCTAGAGCATAGTCACCGGCCAGCGTGCTGTAAAGCTGCTGGGCATAGTAGGTTGGCGTCTTATACAGCCTGTGGTTATCCGTCTGTATGATTCCTGAACAGAAGCTGTTTGTCAGATTCGAGCGATTGGCGATCTCTACGAGATCGCAGTTCCGATGTATAAGATTCTGATATCGTGAACAGGCAAGCGCGTTCTCCAGGTTCCAGAGCATAGCTCGCGGAGGTCCCGCATCGCCGGCCGTGGTGTTCCATTCCGTAACGCCGACCTTGATTTTGTGGCCCCCGCCATACTCGGCGATCATTTGACGCGTTGAATCGAGTTGAGCCGCAGTGCCGGAGAGGTCGTGAACATCATATTGATGCGGCGAAACAAAATTCAGATACTCAGAAGCGTTCTTTAGCACTCCAGGAGTGGGATACGACGAAAGGATCTGTATGTGTGGATCCACCTCGCGCATGGCCGCACAGAAGCTCGCAAGCCCGTTCTCATAGGCCTCGCCGGCCCTCTCATTGCCGACCTGCCAGAACTTAATTCCGTAGGGCTTCGCATGCCCGTTCGCTGCGCGAACTTTGCCCATCGGTGTGCTCTCTGCCCCGTTAAAGTACTCCACTTCGGCGGCGGCCTCTTTGGGAGTGTTGTGCTCGAAGCGAATACAGATGAGCGGTTCGGCGCCAACTGCGTAGCAAAGCTGCACGATCTCCTCTAGGCCAGCCGCTGCTGGCTGCAGGCCGCCCCACGCCGTGAAGGGCATGCGCGTATCCGGGTTGCCCACGGCATCGCGCCATTTAAAGTCGCCCAGATTTGCATCGTCGAGGGTGCTTCCGCCATAGCGGATCACTCCGGGCTTTAGTGCGCGCAGCGCCTCTACGACATCGGGACGCCATCCACCCACATTATTGACGGGCATGAGCGATGCGTTATCCAGCCACAGCACTCCCGGGCCACGAAACTGAATGGAGAAAACGGCATCCGAAGCCGTCGCCGTTGGATTGAGCTCCAGCGTGTACTTCTTCCACGCGTCGCCCTCAGCAGGATCGATCTGCCCCGATGCCAGCGTTACGGCATCTCGCTGGAGCGCAACTCTTACGGGTCCGGTAAAGCCTGATCTCTTTAGATAGACGCTGAACTTGCAGGCGACGCCCTTCTGAACGGCAATACTATCCTGAGCAATTCCGAGCGTGCAAGGCGCACCTGGTTGGGCTGTTATTCTCTTAGACACGTGTCCGCTCACGTGGGTTTTAGAATCTAACTCAAATAGACCGCGATTTGTTGCGCCAACCGGGAACCAGGGCCGCTCCTTGAAGTCGGTCTCCTTGAGATAGACGAATTTGTATGGGCTAAGCCCCTCGAAGCTGCCATCGTAAAGCTTTTCGGCCCACATCGCCGGCACAAGCGTACAGAGATGTTCGATAAACTGACCGTACTGCATCGGGCTGATCTTATCGGAGTGCATTCGATCGGCGCTGATCTTGGCGACGCTCATCGTAGGGTTTACCTCCTCCATCTTCAAGTCATCAAACCAAGCCGTACCGGCTCCGCGTCCGAAACCAGCGAAAAACAGACAGAGGCGAATACGTCCATCCTCAGGCGCGGTAAACGGAACTGCAACGCGGGTCCAGGGCGAATCGCCAATATTGTTTGGCCCACTCGCGATAACGCCTTCACCATGCGAGCGCTGCACCTGGATTGTGCCGACGACGCGAGCGCTGCCCATCTTGAGCCCGGCAGTCTTCACCCACCCGGTTAGCCGGTAGAACGCGCCTGGAGTTACGGTCAACTCCTGCCCCAGGGCGGTGTCGGAGGGGGAGTCGGCGTGAATTCGCAGCGAAGACGCGCCGGCATGATGCTCGTTTGCGTCTCGCGAAACTTCAGGCTTTGCGCCGTAGACCGTTACCTCCCAGTTCGAAGTGACCGGATCAGCTTCGAAGCCGGCGTTGGCTATCTCGGGCGGAGCGGCGAAACACCGTGAGGTGGCAAAGCTAAAGACAATTCCCAGCAGTACTGGGGCATATCTGCCCACTCTCCCGACACGCATGCCAAACCTCCCGACACCTCATCAATCTCTGAAGCGCTTATTGTTCATGGGACTGCGTAACTCCTACCACGCCCCAGGCAACGGTTAAAAGTAAAAAGTGCAATATTTGTAACTGTTTTTGTAACGCGTCCGCTGTTATCATAAATCTGAACCATCTGCGATGCAACTATGCTTGAGTGCGGCGCTCGGAGCGGAAACATCGCAGGCGTGGTGGTAGCAGTATCAAGGCACGTTGAGAAGAGACGACAATATGAAACTCGCTGAAAACGTTACCCTTGGTTGCCTCAAACGACTCGTGACGCGGGGAATCGGCTCACATGAAGCGACTTTTTCCGCGATCCGCCGCCTCCGACACGGCCCTAATGATGATTTATCTCTGAGTTACCGAATATACACGGGTATAATCGATTTCGGGAGGGGCGCCTGTGGATCGACGCAGCTACAGTCAAACTGTTGGGCTTCTTACGGTTATGGTCGTCATCACGGGCATAACCGCCTACTTCAGCCTGCGTCCAAACTCCAAACCTCAACCACAAGCCCCTATTCGTATCGATGCCGCACCGGTCAATGCTCCCGCTAGCGCTGCTTCTGCAGATCCATCCCACACTAAGTCAGATGACGCCGATGCCCAGCCCACAGCTACGAAAGGAACCATTGTGGTTCATGTGGCTGGCGCCGTAATGCGACCAGGAGTCTACACGGTAAGCACGGGATCGAGGGTCGTGGATGCAATTTCAGCGGCTGGCGGCATGACGCAGAATGCAGACCATGACGCGTTAAACCTTGCCGCTCCAGCCCAGGATGGCAGCAAGATCTTTGTCAAACAGCAGGGTGAGACGGACACCGCAGTGGCGCAGCCACAACGAAGGATACTCCCAGGCGATGCGTCTCCTGCCGCCCAGCAGATAAACATTCCTGCGCCTGCCAACGACAGCGCTGCCCCTTCAGTGAGCGCAGCGACTACTGCTCAAACACCTGCGGCCACACCTGGAACGGTGAGGCGCGGACGCAAGAGCAGAGACGTCATCGTCAACATCAACTCAGCAACGGAACAGGAGCTGCAACAGCTCCCAGGTGTGGGCCCGTCCCTCGCCGCTGCCATCATCTCCTATCGATCCGAGCACGGTCCGTTCCAGACAGTGGACGACCTGGCGAATGTACGTGGTGTTGGGCCAACAAAGCTGGACGCGATTCGCGCACAACTTACTCTCTACTGACGACTCTTAGCGAGATCCCCACTCCCAGATTCCGTAATGCGTCTTATCATCCATCGGGCAGCCGCACTGCCGTAATGTCATGTCTACCTTGCCAAGGTGATAAGACTCATGGGAGATAAAGTAGCCGACAAATGCGGGCGTTGACGGCTTAAATCCTTTAACTTTCGTCCCTGCAGCAAGCGCCTCTCGCACCACCGTCTCAATCGCCTCGCCAGATGCCTCAAATGCGGTAATCAGGCTCTCCGCGGAGAGTTCGCCTGCCGTATCGAGCTTGCTTACCTGATCCAGCAACTTTGGCGCCGAAGCCTTTAGCCACATAAGCCGCACATTGTGCACATGGGCGAACTGCTGCGCAACACTTTTGCCTTTACCTACGACTGCTGCAAGCTGTTCGGCGGAAAGTGCGCGAATAACGTATATCTGAATGCGGTTGTGTATCTGCCAGGTTTCAATGAGCTGTTCTTCCATGAGCTTTCGCCTCCCGTGAGCGCTGTCTACTTCTTTGCAAGCTTTATGTCAATATCGCCTTTTCGCAACCCGGAGACAACTCCCTGAGTCAGCAGCAGGCTGAGGCCAATCACCAGTACCCCAATGCCATAGGCAACTGTGCGAGTTCCATTCTCCCCAAGGTTGAGGTAGTTCGCGATAAGCGCGAACACGCCGAAAATCATACTGGCGGCGCAAACCGCCATCCAGATCACAAGCAAGCGAATGCAGCCGTTCAACCGAATCGCTGTCAGGTTCGGGAACATGCTTCCCAGCGCTAGCATCAACGCAGTCGTACTGACATACAGCAAGAACGAGCCCGAGCTCATGAGCAGCCACTGATTAATAATGTTTGCGCCGCCGCCGAGCATCATAGCGATGATTCCGAGCACGAATGAGGCGGCCATCGAAATCCACAGCACGACTCCGCCTGTCAGAACGACCGACGCAACTTTACCCGCAACCATCGACCAGCTGCTCATCGGAGTCAGCAGCAGAAAACCCAGGGTGTTTTTGCGCCTATCCAGCCCAAAAGAGCGCGGCAGCGCGGCATAGCCAGAGAGGCCGGCCGATATAATCATCGCCCAGTAGAAGCAGCCGACAAGATCGCACGCGATGCCAACTGGGGTCGTCACGTTACCCATATTAACCTTGCCCACCTCGAACACCATCCCGGGAGTTGCTGCTGATGGGGCAAATGCCGCAATTGCGGCGCAGACCAGGCTCAATGCGAGTGCTCCGCCAAGCACTTTTTGAGTATTCAATCGATTGCGAAAACGCGCGCGCAGCTCTTTGATCAGGAGAGCATTGTCCACAACTCGCCCGATAACTCTCACGAGGGCCATACTGAGCGCCGAGTCTGTTTGGGCAACGGTGTCCTGCCGCTGCCGATCGGCGTCCCCAAACACCTCACGCCCCAGCTTTGTCGGGTCTAGCGTTGTTCCCCCGTCCGCCGCCTGATCCGAGCTAGACCTTTTCCGCTGGCTCAGCGCATCTAGACCAAGAGACACAAGCCACAGAACAATGCCGCAGAGCGCTTCGGGAACGATCCACCGGATAGGTGTTAGCTGCTGTTGAGACCTTTGGAGCGCGACTGACAGCGCAAACCCACTGCCCGCGCAGGTAGCAAAAATGCCCGCCAGAGGGCTCATGGTAATTAGGCTTTCCAGCTGGCCAGGTCCCCAGATTGCAAGCGGCGTCACAAGACACCCAATCCATCCGACCGAACCAAAAAGTCGCCGCAATCCGTAGTTCAGCACAATGGCTGCGCCCACTATGCCAACAACGCCGGCAACAACCCGGCCGGATGCTGCCGATATCGGCGCTTCACCGCCAAGCAGCAAACTGATCAGGTAGATGCCGCCACATGTAGCCCAGGGCTGCAGGATATAGAGCAACCCGGACTGCGCTGTAAACTCTCGCCGCACCATTCCCTGCGGTGCGCGAAGGCATCGCCACTGCCCCACCATTCCGGCGCGTATCACCGACCAGGCGGCGGCAGATAGCAACGCGAGAAACAGCAGCCCCTCTGCTCCGGCATTCATCGCGCCATTGTGTGCAGAGAACAGTCCCAGTCCAGCATCACGAACCGCCCATGGCCACAGATAACCGATCACGACAACCGCAAATGCCATCAAGAGAGTTGCCTGTGCTCTGCGGCGCGCAAGATATCCTGGCGCAGTCGCCAGGTCCTTATACTGCCCGACGGAGAGAAACTCACCGGTCCTCATCAAATCAAGGTATCGCTTTGCCAGCACAAGCGGAACAACAAAGAACAGGGGAGGGACTGCCATATGGAACCAGAGGAACGGATAGACAATAGCCCGCGTCAGGATCATCGGCAGCGAAATGTAGATCGAGGGCAGTAACGATAGGATCGACATCGGCACGTATCGGATATATGTCGATGTATAACTGTTACCGGTAAGCGCGGTAACAGCCAGAAAAATCAAAAAGGCAGGTATCGCGATAATCATACCGATGGGAGCAACTGTCGATTTGACGCCGCGTTTCTGCAGCAGAGAGCGACCCGCTTCGGGCTCGGCGGAGGGGTCCTCCACCGTCTGGTTCAACATCGATACTGCTATATTTCCACTAAGCGCTGGACGGCGAAAGGATGGTGCCACAACCGCCAGAAGGGCAAAGATGAGGTACAGCGCAAATAGCTCAGTAATACTCATTGCCCCCACACTGACGCAGAATGCATAGATAGGCAAGAGAAGCAGCGCGATTCCCGCAGCAGCAAGCCATGGGTACACAGCAGATTGAAGGACGAGCACGAGCCGGTTGGTTGGCAGCATAAGCAGGCTCGTCATGCCGTCAAGGGCCGCCTCGCGCATCAGCATGCCATCGATACGCTGCTGGGCAGCCCGCGCAACCCACCAGAAATGAAGCCCACTCACTGCAATTGCGAGAGCCGTTGCAGGATCCCCGCCAAGCGAGCTGGAAACGTGCCAGAAGATAGTAAGCGAGGTGTAGATATTGGCGCCGCCCAGAGCGCAGACGACGAGAACCGCTGAAACAAGAGTTACAATCGCATAAAAGAGCCGGTTAAGGCGAGATTCCCGCCTGAAATCGCGCATCGCAACTGGATTATCACTCCAGATTGTGTGGTCGAAAAGCAGTGCGATTTGGTCGGCAAAATGCATACATCCCCCCACACAAACGACCGGTTCAAAAACTATACCGAACTTTACGTACGTGCCGATATTCCGGTTTTATCGGGTCAACGGCAGAACGTCCTCACGTATACGCGGCGAACAGCCCGGTTTCCTTCAAGCGGCCTCCGTCGTGAGAAAAGGCATCAGGTACAATACACGATCAGCCGAGGCCAGAACAGCTGCAAGCTGCCGTTTTCTTGAGAAAGCGATCCCTTAATGAAGCCTAAACGACTCATGCCCGGTGGGCGTACCGCATCGGCGCTCCTTAGCGTCCTGGTTCTGGCTCTCTGCACCAGCGATATTGTGCCCGCGTATGCAAAGCAGCCTGCAGCATCGCAAGGGCCCCAGGATCTGCTCACGCCTCCCGTAGAGCGGCCTCTGCATGGCGGGTTCACGCCATCGCTGTCGCCCGACGGCAAGAAAATCTGCTTCAGTTACAAAGGGAATCTATGGACGGTCCCCTCCTCCGGAGGACTGGCAACGAGACTCACCATCCATGAAGGGTTTGATGGCAGGCCGAGATGGTCGCCCGATGGAAAGTGGATCGCCTTCGTCTCCAATAGATCGGGAAATCAAGACATCTTCATCATACCGTCTGAGGGAGGATCGCCGCGCCAGGTAACCTGGTACGGTCGCGGGAATATTCTATCGGACTGGACTCCCGATGGAGAGAAGCTGCTCTTCTATTCGGCCAGAGATACCGATAGTTTTCTTTATAGTGCCTTTATCTCTCCGGAGCCTGAAACAAACCTGTATACGGTGGATCTGCACTCTCTGGCCATTCAAAAGCTCACGGCAGACCTGGAGCCCGTCGCAGATGGCGCAATTTCACCAGACGGCAAGCTCCTCGTCTATCGGCGAAGCGGGCAGCCGACATGGCGGCCCTGGTATCGCGGCAGCGACCGGTCGCAGGTCATCATAAAGGATCTGGGCACAGGCACGGTTCGTACCATTCTCCCCTCCCACTCCCAGCAGTTTTCACCGATGTTCAGCGCCGATGGTAAATCGGTCTTCTTCACCACACTGCATGACGGTTCAAACACCCCGAACCTGTACCGGGTACCAACAACAGGCGGCGAACCAAAAGCGGTAACGCACTACACCGACGATGCGGTTCGCGCGCCACAAATTGCCCGCAATGGATCGCTGATCACCTTCCTGTATAATGGCGACATCTACACCGTAAAGCCAGATGGTTCGGACCCAAAACAGGTGAAGGTGCTTGTGAGAACGGACGATCGAGTAGACCTGCAGACTCACGAGACACTGAGATCTGGCGCGATGACGATGGCATCGCCTGATGGGAAGCAGATCGCACTCATTCTCAAAGGCGCTATCTGGGTAATGCCTGTGAGCGGCGGCGAAGCGAAGCGGCTCACGGCTCAAGATGGCAGTTACGATGACATCGTCTGGTCTCCCGATAGCACGCATATTGCGGTCATCTCAGATCGCGACGGTCAGTCCGATGTCTATTCTCTTGAGGTCGCGACGAAGGCGTTGAAGCGGTTAACGAACGATGACGCCGCCGAGGTCGACACACAGTGGTCTCCAGACGGTAAATACGTTTCCTACACGAAGGCCGGACCGCAGGCTGGCCTTTACATTGTCGCTGCAGATGGCGCGACGAAAGAGCGCCGAATCGCTGAAAGCACCGGCAACAATCAGTTTTTCAGAGGCATAGTCAGCCACACCTGGGCCCCAGATAGTCGGTGGCTCGCCTTCTCCCGGTCGGACAAGGTGCAGACTACCGATATCTGGGTGGTTCCCGTGTCTGGCGGTGCGCCCATCAACATCTCACGCTATCCCGGCGAAAACTATGGCGCGCGATTTACTCGCGATGGCAAGAAGATACTGTTCATCTCGCTGCGCACGGGCACTCCCCAGCTCTATCAGGTTCCATTAGAAAGGCCCACAGATTCTCCGCGTGCGGCAACCGACAGGCCTCGACAGGTCGATATCGATTTCGACGGCATCAGCGATCGCACGGAGCAGATTCCCGGATTTAATGGGCTGCTCGCTTACGATCCCACTCCCGATGGGCAGCGGGCCGTAGTCCATTTAATGAGTGGTATCTACGTCCTTGTATCGCTAACAGGCGGGCAAATACAGCAGATTAGCGCTGGCCCGGAGGCGCAGCGCGGATCGAACGTGATCTTTGCGCCGGATGCCTCACGTTTCTTCTTTACCGGCATGGAGGGTACGCCGCACATGCTGCCACTTGGCCCATTCCCGCCGCAGGTTTCGGCGGCTATCGGGTTTAACGCAGAGTTTGTTTCGGACAGGCAGCTACTCTACCACCAGGCGTTTCTCGAGTTCTGGCGCAATTTTGGCGAAGGCTTCTACGATCGCGGCATGCATGGCGTCGATTGGAAAGCGCTGCGCAAAAAGTACGAGGCGCTCCTGCCCGGCATTGCCACACCGGAAGAGTTCACATCGATCCTATCCAACATGGTCGGCGAGGTGAACTCATCCCACTCTGAGATCGGAAGCGCCCCCGCCACTGCGCCGGGTCCGGCGCAGCCAACCTTAGGCGTCATCTTTGACTATACCTACCCTGGCCCGGGCCTGAAAGTAACGGCTGTGATGCCTGGTGGTCCGGCCGATTCTGTTGGCGCAAATCGTGTTCATGTGGGCGACTACATCTTAAGTGTGGACGGCACGGACGTAAAGAACAATGAGCTGTTCTACCGCAGCCTCCACAACAAAGAGAGCAAGCAGGTAGAAGTGCTTGTGAACACGAAGGCATCGCGAGATGGCGCGCACACTGTCAAACTGAGGCCCGTGTCTACCGCTCACTACGAAGATCTCGATTACGAAGCGCGCGTTAAGCACACCCGCGAGCTCGTCTCAAAGCTATCGAACGGGAAGCTGGCCTACATGCATATTCGAGGCATGAACCAGCCAAGCCTGGAACGGTTTAACCGTGAGCTCTGGTCGGATGCGTATTTGAAAGACGGGCTGGTGCTGGACATCCGGGGCAATGAGGGCGGCAACACGCACGATGCCATTCTGCAGGAACTATCGCACCGTCTGTATGGCTACTCACAACAGCGGGACTCAGCGATTGAAACACAGCCCGGCAGAGTATGGACGAAACCTATCGTACTGCTGATCAACGAGAACTCCTTTTCTGATGCCGAGGTATTTCCGCAGGGCTTCCGCTCGCTGCACCTGGGCAAGATCGTCGGAATGCCCACACCGGGCTATGTAATTGGTGTGCGTGAAGCGACGCTGATTGATGGCACGCGCTACAGAGTGCCTTCGGCAGGATTCTATACGATCGATGGGCGAAACCTGGAGAACCTGGGGGTCGAGCCGGACATCACCGTAGAGAACCGGCCCGAAGATGTGGCAGCGCATCGGGACAGGCAGCTCGAGGCAGCGGTCGAGATTCTGCTTAATGAAGCTGAGGAGGCCGCGGCTCACCCGGTACTGCTACCCGTGTTTCATAGCGCGAATGAGAATCCCAACGGAGGATCATCCGCGGGCCGCATTCCGCACAAGTAGTCGACTATAGGCGAACTGGTAGTGGCACAGACGTCCGAAGGCGCGCATCCAGTCCCCTCCGTGTTCTCTTGGGGCCCGTGCCCGCGCGAGGGTGGTCTTCGCGCGTTGCGTATAGCAACTACGGCGTGGAGGAGCGGAAAAGGGCATGGGATAAGCACCAGCTTGCCTCTTTCCCTCTTGACTCCTTGCTGCGCTGCGGCGAGGGCAGAGAACACGGTGAGGCAAGCGGAAAGAGGCGAGGGACGAGCAAATGTGGCCCTACTCGCTTCTCCCCTCGTTCCTCGGGCGCGAGCAGTGTACCTGGGGTCGGGGAGGGGGATTAGAATACTCCGCCGCTTGCGAACAATCCCAACCAGCCGGATCTAACTATGGACAGCAGACAAAAGACGCCGCGAGGCATTGTGTTTCGCCGCGGCGAAGCCGAGGATGAGCTCAGCACCTTTGACGTGATGCGCAGATCAATGAACGCCGAAATGAGCTGGTCCAACCACTCTGCGATGCGCCATCACCTGCGTAATAGCCCTAACTGCAGCTTCTGGGTAGCAGAAGACACCCCTCGTTTCGGATCGCCACGCATCGTTGGCTACGCGCGCGCCGTTGTACGAGATTCCGTCTGGAGCCTGACAGAGTTCTTCGTCACCCCCAGCCAGCACCGTCAGGGGGTAGGCGGAACGCTCCTCTCGAGGTGCATCCAGGATGGTGAACGCGCAGGGGCGGATACGCGCCTTGTACTCGCCTCCCATCATCCGGATGCCGATTCGCTCTACATTCGCCGAGCGGGCTGTTTTCCACGCCTGCCGATGATGCTGCTTTCCGGCCCGTCGACAACGCTCATCGACCCTGCGCCCGGAAAGCTGCCCATAGAAGACACCACCATCATCGGCTACCATGCCGACCGCACGAACAGCTTCAGCGAGGATGACCCAAAAATCGTTGCGTCCACACTTGTCTTGAATGCTGGCATTCAAGCTGAACTGGACGCTCTCGATCGCGAGATCGTCGGGTATGCCCGGCCCACAGAGCACGGCTTCTGGGCCGAGCAGATGGGGGGAGATCGCGGCGCGGCACGTATCTTTCGCTCAGTGCAACCGGACGGTACCACACCAATTATGGGCTATTCCTACATTGGCGCAGCCTGCAGCGGACCCACAGTTGCGCTAAACCCAGCACACCAGTCGCGTTTCTACTATCACGTCAGCGGCATTGCAAGGCAAGTCTACCGAAGCAGCTTTGACCTCACCGGTGGCCTGCTCAGCTCCTCCGAGCAGTACTGCGCCGTAGCCGGAATTAACGAAGTGATGCTCCAGTGGCTGCTGGCAAGCGGCTGGCAAATCGTGTTTCAGTATCTTTTTACGTGTACGCGGACCCTGGGCAAAATGGATAGTTATGTTTGTCATAATCCGTTGTATGTTTTGTAGCTGGAACTATTTTGGCAGTGTGCTTTTGTTCTTGCGTTGGCTGTTTGCGTATTTAAGACGAGCCTGTCGGCATGGGGACGATGCGTATCTAGCGCTGAAAGTGCGTAAGAAGATAGCCAGCGGGCAACGGAATCCATCGGCGCTCCTATCTCACCCACGCCCCGGCTCCACTGTGTCCACTGCGTACACAACGTCCACAAACCGGAACCCGCGCAGCACGCCGCCACCGTCATCGCTCCCAGCGAACAAGGCATCTGTAGGGGCGCCGCGATAGATTGGTCTACCTTTCAATGTTGAACCAGTTAAGCTGCGTCCCCCTTGCAGTCGCACGCCGCCATCATCGAACAAGCTGCTGGTCCTAATTGTCGTAATCGTCGTACAGGAACTCGCATCACACGCCCCCGTGCTCTCCACTTCCGGCCTTACTGGACCAACGCGTCGTACCGGCTGTTTGCACGCCATTAACCACCAATGCACCCCGCCCTGAAGGGGCATAAGAAGATAGCCAGGGTCGAAGGCCCTGGAATCATTGGCCACTACGCACCCCAAAAAAACTTATTCCTCCTTCCCCGCGCGCCTCACGGCGCGCAAGGAAGAAGGTGGGAAACAGTCAATTCGGCCATCGCCAATCCATTGCCGCCCTCCCGAAGGACTCCTGAACTGACCTGCCGAACTAACGAGCAATGACCAGCCAACACACCCAGTACGAGATCTTTATCTCGTATGCTCGCGTGGATAACGCGCCCATTCCAGAGGGCGCTTCGGTCGGTTGGGTCACGGCTCTGCGAGACCACATCCTCGAAGATCACCGCCGTTTCTCTACCGAGCCGCTTCACATCTTCTTCGATATCGACGAAATCAAGGATCTGGACGACTGGCAGCACCGGATTCTGGCGGCGCTGCGCAGTTCGAAGATCCTGCTCGTCTGCCTTTCACCGGCCTACTTCGCCAGCAAGCCGTGCCGCTGGGAGTGGGACGAGTACCGCGCGCGGCAGGCGCGGCATCAGATCGGTTTGGATAGTGTCGCACCGGTCTACTTCGTGGAGGCGCCGAATTCCAGCGAAGCGGATAACGCCCGCTGGCTGGATGAGCTGCTGCGCCACAACTACACCGATATCCGCCCCTGGTTCCCCGAGGGCGCGGCTGCCCTTCAGCGGCAAGAAGTGATAGAGCGTATCGCCGCGCTTGGCGGCAGCCTCTGGGAACGCATTCAGCGTGCGCGCAGCGTGCAGCAGGTGCCGGGCAACGTGCGCCGCGTGACTCCTTACTTTGTTGGCAGGCAGCCCGAACTGCGCCGCCTGCACGAGGGGCTGGCGACCGGCGCGGTCGGTGTGGTAACGGCAGTACATGGGCTGGGCGGCCAGGGCAAAACAGAGCTGGCTGTCGCCTATGCGCATGCATGGGCTCATCACTATCCCGTGGGG
>CAIXIX010000431.1 GCA_903919615.1 uncultured Chthonomonas sp. | reverse complement strand
GCGTGTCGTCCTCGTTCAGCCATAACTTGCCGGCCAGTGCAACGCTCTCCGCAGCCGACATGCATGGCGCGCTCTGTCCGGGTCCACGATCATAATATGAGATTGGCGAACAGACTATATCTATGTCCGGGCAGGTAAGCAGTTTGCGAAGGGCATAATGCCCTGAAGATGCAGGCCCAGTAGGTATCGCCCCAAATTCATAAACGTATCCGTAAAAAAAGGCAACCAGTTTTCGACCTTCTGATGCCGCGCGAACAACATGCGCCAGGCTGCAAACAAGATCAGCCATAGAATCTTGCTGGAACCTCGAGAAATCGATTATATCGCGTTCACTCTCTAGTGATCGAAAGACACCGGATGGAGAAGCATGTCTTCTGGCTGCCGACGGAACTTGGGCACTGTCAAAATCAACACCAGGCACGCGCCATGCAGATGCAAGCGCCGCAGGTGAACCGTATGTATTCCGTAACCAGGCACGATACGCGACCGTATCGCAAGAGGAATAGCCGTTTAGCGGATGGTTCCAAGAATCAAAATAGAACCACTCACCGGTATTTTGCCCGTTGGGATGGTATCCGGCAATGTGCGAGCCATACTTTTCCTCGATGTGTCGAATGAGCCTCTCCAACCGAACGGAGGCATCCCGTCTAAATGTGTCAGAAGCAGGTGAAGCAATTCCTCCATGGTCTCCATCTTCCCATTTCATGCAATCGTTGGGATGTGCATCCAGCCACCAATGAGGTGCATACACGGGTATACGTGGCAGCATCAGTGCGGCTGGATTGGCTTCAAGAGTCGTTTCGCATACGGAGTCGACACCTGACCAATCCTCCTTTTCTCCCGGCCCTGGCCAGGGCATCGGCACCGAAAAACTGACAAAGTTGACGCCTGCCCGGGCAGCGAGTTTCACTTCGGATTCGTAGTGTCCTGGTGGTCCGCCAAGAAATGCATAAGTCGTACCAGGCTCATAGAAAGCCACCGTAATGGCCCGGCGCGAGCTGGAGCGTATCCACATTGATACCGTGTACTCTCGTCCTTTTATAAGGTGAATATTGGCATTGTGATACATATGAAAGTCTGGCCACGTTCCATTCGGAGGCGCTTGCACCTCGACATGAAGATACCCAGTGTGGTTGTCGCTGCCATTGGTTACCGCTGTGACGGTGCCAACTGTGTTCTGTGGCACCGGTGGCCAGGTATTCCAATCTGCCTTGAACGGCGTGATGCCAGCTGAGAATAGACTGTAAACGATAGGATTATCCGGATTGCCAGATTCGTATATCTTGATTGATTCGAGATCGACAGATCCAGGTTTTTGACCAAAGCGAAAATGCATCGTCCCCGTAATCGTATCTTGCTGAGGCTTAAATGAAAACTTGACGAGTTTCCAGTCCGTAACAGTATCTATCGTTCCTGATGCCGGCTGTCCGTAAAAAAAGCGTCCCCGCTTTGGAATGCCGTTTACGAGAATGCGCGGCGCTCCCCGTATTGTTTCCACTCTCACCACAAGTGGCTTTGATGCCGATTCTCTTGTGAGAATTGCATTCTGGTTGGTTACTGGCAAAAGCGGGAGTATCAGCAGCAGAGCGGGAATCATTTCGGTACCTTTGTATATTTTAGATCAGCACAGCATAGAACAATGCTCTAAAGGGCGCTGTGTATCCTGCATAGATTAGAGCGCTGTGCAGGGTAGTATGAACATTCGAGGAGACGAATATGTACACTGCGTTACGCACTGATATCGCACCTAGGACGGACGCCGCACCTTGTAAAATTTGGGATGCCGCTCCTAAGACGGCCTGCTTTGCCGACATGGCAACTGGGCGACCTGCGCTCTATGACACCGAAGCATCCTTGCTGTGGGATAACGAGTTTTTGTACATACGTTTCTGGGTTGAAGAACCGTATCCTGTCGCGACGCAAACTCAACGCGACTCCCTGATCTTTAAAGAGAACGACGTAGAAGTCTTCATCGATGGCGGAGACTGTTATTACGAATTTGAGATCAGTGCACTCGGGACGGTTTATGAAGTGTTCTTCATCTGGCGCGACGCTTTTGGGCGGGGAACGCGTTTCGACGTGCCAGAATTTGACCTTTACGACCGCGAAGCTTACACATTTGGCGGCAATTACGACCGTACCAACGACCACTTTTGGCGAGGGACTCATCCGAGGGGAGTTCGATGGGCGTTTCTTGACTGGGACTTTCCTGGACTTATTGCTGCGACCCGAGTTATAGGTACGTTAAACGACCCATCCGTGCGCTCCGAAGGTTGGGTTGCCGATATAGCGCTGCCCTGGTCCGGGATGACTCACTTAGCAAATGGACGGTCCCTGCCCCCTCAGAATGGTGATGAGTGGAACATCTTCCTTGGGCGTTTTCAGATTGTAAACATTGGAGATAAGCAAGAGCAGGCTGGATGGTGTGAAAATCCGCACGGAGTCTATGACACGCACATGCCGGAAAAATTTTCCAGGGTCAGATTCAGCACAGAAGCCCTTTAGGTGGCTTCATTCACCAACATCAGGGTGCAGTAACCGAGCAAGCGGCAACAGCGTGTGTGATAAAAAACCCTCGCGGTACTGTTGCGTCGAACATGCAAATGTTCGAATTCGCGCGTATTGACGCAGTTTTATGTCGGGCTTGAGCTGCACAACGCTGGCAAAAACCGCAACTATGCCCCGCTGCAATTAGATTCGAGTCTGGTTTTTCGATCAACCGTGCATGATATCCGCACGTTTGTCCCTTCAAGTCGGTTCGTACCGAAAGGCAGAATCCATCTAATTACTCTGTTTTTATGCAGTTCGAGTTTGATTTGTGCGTAAGATAGTGTTTTTCAGCCACTTATCTGCAATATACGCGCATCAATTTTCAGTAAATCGGCCAAATTGAGGATGGTGCTTTTTTTCACAAACCCGTATACTTGATTCAATACTCAATATTGAACGCGCAACCTGGATGCAGGAAACCCGTTCCTTAACAATGTCAGCGTTACTCGTTACACGGCAGTCTCTACAAAAGAATCAACGAGTTCTTTAGCAGACGCCACAAGCACATCTTCGGTGGAGATCACGAAAGATCCCCCGAAGCGGAGAAAGAAATGAAGTCAGGTATTTTCAATCTTGCTGGAGTTCTCGCGGTCGCTGCAACAGCGCTCAGTCTTTCCTTTAGCTCCCCTGCACGTGCAGATGGCGCGACCGTGACCGGATCGTTCTGGCAGATTTCAAAAGAGGCTGGCAAGGTCGAACTCGTAGTACCAGGACAAGCAGCGCCAGTTGTATCCGCCATCACCGACACAACGGTAATTTCAGGTACGTGTCTTGACTGCATGCTGCCACTGGAGTTCAAGACAACCCAGACGGGCAAGAACTGCGCAGTGTGCGGCTGCTCCGTAAGCAATGCGGCATGCATTGTTGGCAAACCAGTTAAAGATGGCACATGGCAGAGCATGCTAAAGGCGCTTCCGAAGGGTGTTGCACTTACGGCGACATTTGTGGAAGCTGGCAAACCAGAGTCTGGTATCAAAAAATTATCGGTCAACCTGCGATCCATCGTCCTGGCCGTAAGTGGCTTGGACGGGCAGTCTGCTGATCAGCTGTTGGGCCTGGTGAAGGGCATTGGCGGAACGAAGGCTGAACTGGTTGACGCGGGCAAGGTCCTCGTAGTAACGTTGAAGGCCGACTATACCGCCGATAAGGCAACGAAGCTAGAGAAGGCGCTCATCGATGCGAACAGCAAGATTAACGCTCCGGTAGTAGCCAACTGACCAACCCGTCTAGAGGTCGCGGATACGAGAACGCTCAAAGACCGCAGGAAGCGCCATCGGCGCCCTGCGGTCCTATAGCAAATCCCTCTAATTTATCGAACAATTAATCTCACGGTAACTCCAGGCAACATGGACCGTATAGCGACGACGCGATGCACCGGGCATTAACCATGGCAAAGTTACATACTGAAGTTACACAAGCCGTTACGGCAAATAGATCCTTCGGGGTCGCGATGCTCCCGTCACCAAAACCGACTTTTGTTGGATCATGTTTTCGATTCCGGCCAGCGTCAATAACCTTCATCCTATTCTACTATGTAGCAGCCATTGCATTTCCAGCCCTGAGAGCTAACGGCCAGGTAATCTACGTAGAAGACGCAAAGACGCAGTACACCCGCGGCATTCCGGCAGATAGCGTCAATAAATTACAAGCACTGATTAATAGCGGCAAAGTTAAGTTCTCCTTCGACCCAAAATTCGGCTACCTACCTTCGCTCCTAAACGGCTTACATCTCTCCAAGACGTCGCAGATAGTGGTGTTTTCTAAGACGAGCGTACAAAAAGAGCTCATCTCACCTGAGGCGCCCCGAGCCATCTACTTTAACGATACAACGTATGTTGGGTTTGTTCCAAACTCCAAGGCGCTTGAGCTATGCACTTCCGACCCCTATCTTGGTGCGGTGTACTACACTCTGCTGCAGCGTGAAGTGCCTAAACCCCGATTTTTCAGATCGATAGATGCCTGCCTAGAGTGTCATGGCACCAAGGACATGAGCAAGCTTCCGTACCACATTATGTATTCGGCACAATGCACTCCCGATGGTGAACCCGTGCCAGGCAAGGCGCTTGAACTAACATCCGACAAAACGCCGCTTGCGCAGCGCTTTGCCGGCTGGTTTGTTACAGGGAGTACAGGAAACCAGCAGCATCTTGGCAATAGTTTTGCATCGATGCAGGAACATTCATATGTCATGACAAAGAAGGTGTCAGGTCCATTGAGGGACCTGTCTCCTGTAACGGATGCAACCCAGCTATTCTCGCCAAAGAGCGACATCGTCGCACTCATGGCTTTTGCGCATCAACAGCGGCTTCAAAACCTGATTTGCGAGGCGACTTACCAGACAAACAGCGCACTCGCATTTGAACGGCTTTACCCTGAGCGAACGACAGCTCGTGTGGACGCTGAAGGGCATACCGAGTCTACAGATCAGACCATTCGGCGAGTATGTGAGCCTCTGGTTTCCGGGCTACTCTTTTCAGGGGAGGCTCGACTTTTGGGACGGATATCAGGAGATTCTGGTTTCCAACCCTATTTTGAATCTCAGGGACCCAGGGATCGCAACGGAAGGTCTTTGCGGCAGTTCGATCTGGAACGCCGATTATTCAAGTACCCGTGCAGCTATACGATATACACAGACAATTTTGATGGATTGCCTCCACCAGCAAAACGATACGTATACCGGAGACTTTGGGAAGTTCTAAGCAACAAAGACAGGAGCGCACGCTTCTCTCATTTGACCAATGCAGACCGCACAGCAATACGAGAGATCCTTTGCCAGACCAAGCCAGGCTTCGCCGCAGCCAGGTTTAAGTGATGCTACTGATATCAGTGGTGATAACTGAGTTCGATCGCGCTGCAACTATGCCAGCGTGTGGGATTGATTAAAAACAATTAACACAATGCGTATTAACTATTCGCAAGAAGTGCTAATTGCTTAGATGCAAGAGATCGACAACTTAGATGACTCGGGTTGCAGTTCTGCAATAATCGATACCGAGCCAGCAATCAATTAGGTGAATGTGTCTCAATGCGCTCCTTAACGCGGATCGCAAGGGATGCACTCAGGCGGCGCAAGAGTACGCATGAGGTTACCATGAAAAAAACAGGATCTATTCGAAGAGTGCTCCTGTACAGCGTTCCAGTTATGTTTCTCGCTGGGCTGATCGTCGCGGCTGTTTTTGCCACGCCTGCCCCTCCGAAAAGCAAGAACGCCGAGGCAGGAGACAAGAGTGCAGCTGCAGTTAAGCCTATTAAGTTCCCGCTTAGTTTGTGGGCAAAAGCCGATGAAGGTGACTACTCTGGCGGACGCAACTGTACAAATTGTCATCGCACCGCAGCAGAGTCATACGAGCGATCACCTCACGCAATCTTTATGAAGGATCCTCACAACCCGGTCGATAAGGCCGGTTGCGAAGGATGTCACGGGCCAAGCAAAGGCCATGTTGCGCACCGCAAGGAAGAAGAAGGATTATTCCAGAATGTCGTGAGCTACAACCACGGCAAGCCGGAAGATATTGCAGCAGCCTGCCTTCGGTGCCACAACGATACAATGACGCTTTCGCATTGGAAACGATCCCAGCACTCGCGCGCCGGCGTTTCCTGCACCACCTGCCACCAGATGCACTGGGCCGACAGATTAGGCGTAAATCGCATTCGTGTTGCAGACGATCAGCGGAACAGTGACTTTACGAACAAGGTTGGTAAAACAGTCACGGCCTCAATCTGGCCAAATCAGCCGGAGCCTAAGGCGCTGCTTAAGACCAACGAGTCTACACTTTGTGGAACATGCCACCGCAAAGTCGTGTCGGAGTTCCGACACAACTTCCACCATCCGGTGCCCGAAGGTCGCCTCGTGTGCAGCGACTGCCATTCTACGCATCCCAACAAGGATGAGCGGAAGAACCTGCAGACAACAAAACAGGCATGTATTACGTGCCATGCCGACAAGGCTGGCCCATTTGTATATGAACATGACCCCACATCGAATCTGACTGGTGAAGGATGTGTTGAGTGCCACAATCCGCATGGATCACCAAATCCTGCTCTGCTGACATCGTTCAGTCGCGGGCTTTGCATCAAATGCCATACGGATAAGTCGGTTAACCACAATCCCGGACGAACCTGCTGGGATTCTGGCTGCCACTCATCCATTCATGGATCAAACCACAGTGCAGTATTCCTGCAGAGGTAGGGCCTTTTACCAGAGCACATGAGGGTAGATCTACTATGATGCAACATGTAACAAAACTATTTGCAGTCGCCGCTCTTACAACGATGTGCGCAGCCTATCAGCGCGATGCATCGGCACAGGCGACTAACACCACAGGACAAGCAAGTTCGAGCGGTGTAACGGTGGCGGCCAACACAATACCAATACCTGCCGCAACAGTTCAGGATGACGCAGACAAACCGAAGGCTCCGCCAAAGAGCAAGCTGGATCCTCCAACCGATTTTCTATTTGAAACCGGCTGGGCAGACTGGCAGCTTCACGGTTCACAAAATAAGTTCCGACAGTACGCAACGCTGCCAACCGGATTCTTCCTGAAGGATCTGTACTACGTGCCTTTTGTCGCAGATCCGGGGCAGCACTTCTTTACTGCGTTCAAGGGAATCAACAGTACCGACTATCGCGGTGAAGGCAAGTACGATTTCAACTATGGCGGCACTCAGATCGGCGGCTTCTTCTCAGCGAACCAGTTCTTTGAGAATACTCCTGATCCAGTTAATCCGAGCGCACGCCGAAACACCGGCTTCAATATCCGCCAGGCCCTGAATAATAAGTTCTCGCTGACCTATCAGTATCTCGACAGTATCCAGCAGGATCGCTTCCCTGCTCCAAACGCTGGCCAGGATCAGAATACGGTGGTTCAATCAGCTACGGCAAGCGGAGCAGTGGGAAAGGGTTACCTGAAGCTCACCACGACAAACCTGCAGTTCACGGATCATACGGGGCTTTCTCCCAACTCGAATGCGCAGACCGTCGGCGCTAGCTACCTATGGACTCCTCTCGAAACGCTCGATATC
Organism: uncultured Chthonomonas sp.; assembly: GCA_903919615.1. Classification (GTDB taxonomy): domain Bacteria; phylum Armatimonadota; class Chthonomonadetes; order Chthonomonadales; family Chthonomonadaceae; genus CAIXIX01. The sequence continues at coordinate 969 of CAIXIX010000431.1, read as the reverse complement.
CAGGGCGCTGTGTCTCACACCAGCATTGGTCAGAGCGGAATGCTGGGTTCGAGGATCGATACACTCTCGATGAACGGCGACCTATCGATCGGTTCTGGAACGGATGTAAATGTTGCGATGGTCAACCGCAACCTGTCTACTCCAAACATCGCGGCTGCTTACGTAAAGCACCAAGATGCAGAATCGGTCGCCATCACTCAGCGATTTAAATCCTGGCGTGGAACGATTGGGCTCAGACTGCAGGACGACGAACGCGTCCAGGCGACTCAGACTTACACGGACGTGCCCAAGTGGAGCACGCTTGAAGGTCGTCTTTCTGGCAAGGTGCTCGGCGATTACAAATTAAGCGTCCGGGGCTACACGCAGACCCTTAACGATCCACCAACGATGTTCACAAACGATCCGTCCAACCTGTACTGGACGAACCGGAACTTCGTAGAGGGACGAATAGAGGGTGGTAAAGACGAAGTTTCGTACTATGCAGTGTACACATTCCAGTCTGATCGAAATGTATCTAGAGACTCCGAAGTTCAGAGCACTCAGTACACCGCCGGAGCGACGTGGCAGGTATCCAACAGAATTAACCTTTATGGTGAATTTCATCATGAGACCTGGGCCGGCTACTCATCGCAGATCCTCGGATATCCCAATATCGGCGAGTACCTGCCTAAGACAACTACGGGCATCGTGCAGGTATCCTACGCACCGAACAAGCGAGCCTACTTGTCCTTAACCTACACAGGTTTCGGCACGAGCAACAACAATCCGTTGAATCAGCCAGATGGCAATGTCCGTGGGACTTTCGTTACGATCAATGGCCGATATCGCTTCCCGAAGGGGTACGAGCTTGGCTTCACGTTGGCTCCATTTACTTATCATGACAACGTGACAAGTTCGATGAACTACAACACAACTGTGCTTATGATTACAGGCAGCGCCCGGTACTAGTCCGGATTTATCAGGGTGGTT
>CAIXIX010000430.1 GCA_903919615.1 uncultured Chthonomonas sp. | reverse complement strand
CACGCTGCAGTTTGTCCGCTCGTCCGCTGATGTTGACTTTGTCCGGCCGGATTACAGGAATTCCATAGTGATAACCCGCGCGAGCTTCGCGGGGAAAGTGTGCTTCCACAGCAACTTCTCTTGATCGCTGTGGATGTACCTGAACCTCTTGTCGCGGTAGGGGCCACGGGTCATACGATAGCAAAGATTGCATTTGCGAAGACAACTTTACATCGTACCGAAGCTTAACATGTTCTACAGCATCATGGTCGCCCTTAAGTGATCTAAGGTCAGCAATAATGCGTATATCTGAGTCCTTTAACACTTCGATAACAGGCTGCGGCCCAGTAATAGTTACTTTGAGTGGCTGAGGATCCGTATCTATCGCGACGCCGGCCGGCAAACCTTCATAAGAGATTGGAATAAGGAACTGCCGGGGCACCATCGGGTTCCGTTCCTGCTGAACATAGAAATATAGAAATATTGCCGTTAACAGTGAGATGAGCTTAAGTGCGAAATTCCGACGGATTCGCTGCGCAAGGGCAAGCTTTTGCCTTGTAATAGCCTGTTTGCCATCATTGTACTGGGAGCTAAAGCTCATTGAATCACCTGGTGCATTATCATGCTGCGGTTCGCTTTTTGCCACGTCCAACAAGTCTGTCCGACGGCTGCAGCAATCTCATAAGTCGCTCTTTCAGGCTTTCTGGCGTTTGGCCGCGCAACAGTTTGCCTTCAATTGCGAGCGAGATAGTGCCTGTCTCTTCTGATACTACAACGACTGCCGAGTCGCTGTTATCAGACATGCCTATCGCAGCCTTGTGCCTCGTGTGAACGGCCGCATTAACATGTGGACGGTCCGTTAATGGCAGGATGCATCCTGCGGCAACGATCTTGCCGTGCCGTATAACCACGGCGCCATCGTGGAGCGCTGTTCCTTTGTAAAAGAGTGTCTCCAGCAGTTCAGGCGTAACGGATGCGTCAAGTGGTACACCAGAAGCGATTACTTCATCGAGTCCTGTCTGCCGCTCAATCACAATAAGTGCGCCAGTGCGTTCTAACGAGAGAGATCCGACAGCAGTACAGATGGCATTAATTACCTCTGAAAGGTCTTCGCGTGAAAGTAAGCTCAAGCCCTGCCGCCAAAATCTCGGGCCGAACTCTTCAAGCGCATGTCGTAATTCGGGATAAAACAGAATTACTATTGCAACCGGCCCCAACGGGACAACAAGGTTTAGCAGCCAGTTTAATGTATAGAGTCCGAGCTTGCGGCTTAGGAAAAGTGCGAGAAAGAGCGTACCCAGTCCACCAAGAATCTGCAGGGCTCGAGTGCCCCGCGCAAGAAGCAGCAAGCGGTACACCAGGAATGACACAAGGGAAATGTCGAGCAGGCCAACCCACAAAGATGCGCCATGCATAGCGCGCAGTGCCTGTTGCACCCCCATGAAATAATGCTCCCGTGCTGCGTGTAATCACCAAATCAGACCGCGTCGGCAAAAAGATTGTACGCGCGCAAAACTATTTTATAAAGTATATCATACTCACTCGTTTCACGCTCAGTTGCTGTAGTAAATGTTGTGCGTTGGAAAACGTCAATGTACGGATTATGATATAGAATCGCTGTTGGTAATCTAGCTGCAATAGCATGCATTTTGACGCACAGGGTTGACTTTTCGAGTCTTAATCCGCTATGCTCAACGAGTGTTCCGCAAGGGATAAACGTTTTGACAAAGCTCGCTGATGAGTAAGCCTAGTCAGTTCTATACGAAGCGAACCGCGGCAATCGTGTGTCGTTCCAGTGCGAACTGATAGAATGTTAACGTAAAGGGGAGCTGATTTGCCAACTGATCGAATTCTCTGGCCGAAAGTATTGCTAGGCGCCTCGGGCGCTCTGTGTGCCAGTGTTAGCGCATCGGCCAATAATACTCCGTCACATACAGTTCAACACGGCGAAAGCCTGTCGACACTGGCTCGCAAATATCATCTTAACGTTCAAGATCTGGTAGTCGCGAATCACCTGAAGAATGCGGATGCGTTGAAGGACGGGATGAAATTGGTCATTCCGCCGCCGCCCGCAAAACAGTTTGTTAAGGCGACGATGCGTAAGCCAGGGTTTATATCGGGTGACCGCATCAGCCTTCGAATGGCTCCCGCAGTGGATGGTCGTCGTATCGATATGTTTGATATGGCGACACCTTTAACTGTTACGGCTGATAAACTTGGCTGGTACCAGGTGACAATGGCGGATGGGCGTCAGGGATGGATCCGGCAGGACTTCGTGAAGCTTGGAGCGCCGCCTGTAGCCCTCGCTGCAGCACTTCATAAACAGATCAAACTGGCCCACTCGGCGGCACATGCAGTCGAGTCTCATGTCGCTCGACACATCACGTCGCACCATTTCGCGGCATCAACTCACACATCACGGCGTCATGGACATTCCGGGAGATCGGTCGCGAGTGTAAAGGTTCCTGCTGGAAGCGACGTTGTACGTACGGCATATGCTTATCGCGGCACGCCTTACCATTTTGGCGGAACCGGGCGAAATGGATTTGATTGTTCCGGATTCACGAGTTACGTATATGGTAAAAAGGGAGTTGCGTTGCCTCACAACGCTGCAGCTCAGTTTGCTCATGGAGCAAAAGTTACCAAGGGTGAACTGAAACCTGGTGACCTTGTGTTTTTCCATTGCGGCAGGCGCGGCATATCCCATGTTGGGATCTTCGTTGGCAACGGAAAGTTTGTTCATGCGTCCAGCCCTCGTTCTGGGGGCGTCCGTGTAGACAGCTTGAATGATAGTTACTACAAGAGTACCTTTAGAGGTGCTCGGCGGGTCAAAAAATAGGTCAGGGCCCGGCTCTGCGTGTGTTTTCTGGGGGAGGCGGGCATCCGCCTCCCCTCGTCTTTTATATGGCGGTGATCGAAGTCTGTGTTTGCGCCCGCACTGACATGAGCGCAAATAAATCGTACGGCTTCGGATGAATAGAAAAACCGGGATGGCCTTACGATTGGATGCTAGCCCGGTGGAGGAAATAGTTATGGGAGCATCCTATTGGGCGCAGGAACTGGTGGAAGAGCCGTCCTTAGCACGGCGCCGAAATGTAGTCGAGGGCGCAAAACGTTCAATTATTAGAACAGTTATCACTTTCGGCGCCGTAGCAGTTCTGGCTGGCGTGGCAAGCGCAAAAGAGCAGTTTCCAGGTCAGTTTGCGAAGATTTATCCTACGGTTAAGTCCGGAGGAACTGTTGATAGTGCAGCGCAAGCCTGCACCCTGTGCCATGTCGAAGCGGGGCCGCCAAAGCTGAACCCTTATGGTGCATCCGTTCGTGTTGCACTCGATAAGGCGAATAGCAAGTCCCTAACGCCCGAAGTATTGAAGTCCATCGAAGAGCTGGATTCAGATGGCGATGGGTTCTCGAACATTGAAGAGATTAATAATGATACGCTTCCTGGCGATCCCAAGAGTCATCCTGCTGGTAAACCATCAGCCCCTGCCAAGAAAGTAGATCCGTCGGAATCAAAGGAACCCAGTCCATTTGATGTCGTTGGCGCGATAAAAGCGAGTCACGCACAGCATCCAATTATCGTCCACTTTCCAATCGGCTTATTTATCACGAGCCTACTGTTCGACATTCTAGGCAGATTGAAAAAGAGCAGTGCATTAAATATGGCTGCCTACTACAATGTTGTGTTTGCAGCAATTACCGCTGCGTTTTCAGTAATTAGCGGTGTTGTCTGTTGGCAATGGAAGCTGCATGGCAGCCCGCTTGATGGAAACTTGAAGTTACATCTGATCCTTGGAATTGTCACAACTATTCTGCTCCTAATTCTTTGGGCTGTGCGGAAGGGGCAGATCAAGAAGCCTGATATACCGGTTACTACTGGGTACCTAATTCTGGCCATCATTGCAGCTGCCGTAATGGCGCTTACAGGGCACGTCGGTGGTATCCTCAGTGGTGTCGTCTAACCGTTCGGGCGTGTCAAAAGATGGTAGAATATTAGGAGGGATCGGTCGTTCTGGCCGTCTTGCCCGAGATCTTACCACGCACAACGCGTTCTTAATCGCCTCGCCGTGCTGTACAAGCGCGGCGAGGATGACAGAAAAAACTTATAGTTAGAAGGTTGGCTTACCATGAATCGCAGAGATTTCATCAGGGATGCAGCGACACTGGCTCTTTCTGCAGCTGCAGCTGCGGGAGGGGATGCTGCAGTGGCTCAACCCGGTGGGCTGGTAGAACCAGCGCAAACGAAGGTGGCGCCTGCCAAGGATGCTGACGGCCCACACGGTCCGCCGGTTAAGTGTGCCGTAATTGGCGCCAGCGTTCAAGGGCGAGAAATCCTGACGTCCCTCGCACGAATGGGTGCATTTGCACCAGTCATCTATGTTTGTGACACCTTCAGTTCCCCAGGATTCGACAAGCGATGGAAGACAATCGTTCCAGATGCAAAACCGTGTCCCGATTACAAACAAGTTCTCGACGATAAGACGGTCCAGGCCGTTTTTGTTGCGACACCATCGCATAAGCATAAGCAGATCGTGATAGACGCGCTCGCTGCCGGCAAGCACGTTTATTGCGAGGCGCCGCTGGCAACCGATTTGGCGGAAGCGCGCGACATAGCGCGTGCTGCCAAGGCCGCAAAAACTAATTTTCAATCCGGACTGCAGCAGCGCGCCAACGTTCAGCATAAGCATGTTCTGAAATTTGTTCGTGGTGGAGACCTTGGCCATCTTTCGGGCGGCAGCGCTCAGTGGCACAAGCGCACTTCATGGCATTTCTCATGGCAGGATCCAACTCGCGAGAAAGAGTTGAACTGGCGTCTCGAAAACGAAACTTCGACTGGACTTATCGGCGAAATAGGCATCCATCAGATCGACACCGCGTCGTGGTTTTTCAAGGGTTTGCCTGTGTCTGTATACGGCCACGGCGGCATCCAGGAATACTCCGATGGGCGAACAGTGTTCGATACCGCGTATTGCACGCTCCAGTATCCTAAGAACCTCTGTTATTCGTATAGCGCCACGTTAACTAATTCGTACGATGACTCTTACGAGCGGTTTATGGGCTCCAACTGCGCAATTGAGCTGCGAGATTTGCGCGCCTGGATGTTTAAAGAGACGGACTCTCCCGTTCTTGGATGGGAAGTATTCGCGCGCAAAGATGATATGCAGATCGGTGATGTTAAGTCTGGCACCGGTCTCAGAGTAGCTTCAGGAATCGCGCTTGTTGCGGACGCTACAAAACAACTTGCCCTTGGCAAACAACCTGGCGCAGTCGGGACCGACCTGACGAAGACTGCTTTATACACGGCGATCAACGACTTCCTCGACTCGATCCGTGCTGGCACGCGCCCTGAGATCGGTATCGAAGAAGGTTATCAGGCAACAGTTGTGGCCCACAAGGCAAATGAGGCAGTGGTTTTAGGCACGCGGATCGACTTCCAGAAGGAGTGGTTCGAAATCTAGTTTATATCTGACTCCACGGCGCGATGACCGGGCGCCGAATGGTTTCGCAATTCTTAAGGAGCACCTAACTCATGAGTGAGAATCAGGAGAATTCCGGCGCAACGCGCAGGGAGATGATCCAGAAATCGGCAGTGACTGTTGCGGCTGGTGTTGCCGCGACGACAATCAGCCACATGCCTGCTACTGCAGCAGGAATGGCAAGGGTTATCGGCGCGAATGATCGCATCCACGTTGGACACATCGGGATTGGTGTCCAGGGTACGCTCCATCTGCGTCTCGTTAAAGAGAATGCTACAGACGGGCTGAACAATAATACTGAGCAGCTTGCGGTTTGCGATATCTATACTCGCGCGCGCAAGTCTGGCCAGAAGACGCTTGAACTCAAGGATAATCAGTGCTACGACGATCATCGCAAACTGCTTGAGCGCAAGGATATTGATGCAGTATGGGTAACCACATCAGATCAGTGGCATGCTCCCATCACGATCGATGCCCTTCAGGCTGGCAAGCACGTCTATTGCGAAAAACCAATGACCAGGACGATCGAGGAAGCTTTCGCTGTCTACGACGCCGTCAAGAAGAGCGGTAAGATCTT
>CAIXIX010000429.1 GCA_903919615.1 uncultured Chthonomonas sp. | reverse complement strand
TGCCCGTTAAGCGATCCTCCATACGCTCGACCGCTGCAGCTTGAGCTTTCTTGCCTTGAATTCGGTAAGCCATGATGAGTGCCGATCTCGCCATCTTATCTTCACTATTAACTTGCAAGGCGTTCCGATAGTTTTCTGCCGCCTCGTCGTAGTTTCGCTCTTCCCATGCGCGGTCACCGACAACCTTATAACACCAGCAGAGCCGTGTCTGCGTCCAATCGTCGTTTGGCATCAGAGCTAGAACTGCAACGTAGTTGGCAATCGCGTCATCATATTTCTCCAAGAACATGAATACGCCTCCACGGCCACGAATGATCTGGGGAATATAGATACGCGGATTCCAGCGTAATCCTCCGGCGCTGTGCAGTTTGCGCTCTGCATCTTTTGCTCTAACCAGCCCAATGAGTTCATTAGGAGTTACATTAGGCCCAAAGAGCTGGGCCAGGCATCGGTTGTACTCGGCAAGGGAGGCCTGGAGGTTACCTCGCGAACCATCAGGAGGTTCGCCGATATAGTTAGCAAGCGCGGCACGCGCCTCGATGTAGTTGGGATCTGCGGCCACTTCAGCACGCATCAGAGAGAGTTCATCTTTCCATTTTGGTACGTCCACCACCGTTGTTATGGAGTACCAGCTAATACATCCAGCAAATGCCGAGGTGATCGTGGGGCGAACCCATCGGCGCCAGCTATCTGTCCTTATAGTTGTCAGTTTCAACAGCGCTAAACCCGCAAGGCCGGCCAGGCCAAAGGAGGGAATGGCTGCCCGGTACGGGGACGCAAATTGAGAAGGAATCGGGACGAGATTCAAGCAGCTGATGAGAGAGAGTGTTACCCAAAGTGTCAGTAGGCGCGATCTTGAGTTATGCCAGGTGAGGTAACAGATTACGCTCCATCCGAGCGCGCTCATGTACCCCAGCATTTCGACGATTTGCTGTTTCACATCCCATGGCCCGAGCGTTGACTGATGCATCGTCGTTACCGTGGGGAAGAGCAGCATCTTAACGAAATACCATATCGTGCGGCCGACCATCTCAAGATGCAGCATCAATGGCCAGCCAGCATCTGGAAGATGGTCGCCTCTTAGAACGCTGCGACTGGCAGCTACGAAGATTGCCACCGGAATCAGGTAGATGGTCTGCCAGAAATGCACAGGAGCGCGTTTACCCGAACGCCGAGCCATGCCCGAAATCCGTGGGGCCGCGATCATTGGTGAGAGCAAAATGAGGGGTGCGACCTGCTCTTTGGTGAAAATTGCAGCGAGGAATCCGATTACCGAAAGACATATCAGTGCAACACCGTACGCTTTGTGGATGCGCTTTCGATGGCCCGTTCGAAGCAGTGCAGATCCACGGTTGAGTCCAATCGCGTATATGAACATAAAAAGCAGTGCAAGGTTGTCAGTTCTGCCGCCAATGAAGGTGGTAACATCCACCTGAACCGGATGGAACGCGAAAAGTGCGCCTGCCACACTGGCGGCGGTTCTGCTTTTCAGCAGGAGCCTGAAGAGCCAGAAGCTAAGCGCGCAGACTGCTGCATGCAATATCAGGTTCTCAAGGTGAAACCACTTTGCCACGTTCGCGTGCATATGGATCTTTTGCACAAGCGCGAAGGATGCAGTGAGCACAGGGCGGTAGTACAGGTGAAAAAGCTTCCCGTGAAAACAATCTGCCGGGTTTGGGCCACATCCACGGTCATCCGCGTCGAAAACCAGTGTGTTATCGTCGATCACGAACGCGTTGGCCAAGCAGCCCATCTGAAGAAGGGTTGAGACAGCAACGATGAGAAGCCCAATAACGGGGAACCAGGCCTTACGTGTCGCTGGCCGCCATTCCGGAGATCTCTTGGCAGAAGAATTGGAGGTTTCGATAGACATATAATTGAGATTGCTGGCTATTTCGGTGGATCCAGCTTAGGCGGCTTTAGCACGCGAGGACCGTGGCTCTTACTGGGTGGTTGCTCACCTTTATATGCCCGAATCAACCGGATGATGAAATACAGGGTGACGATGCAGATCGGTATGAGCAGGCCATTTATGAGCAAGAACTGCGATGTTCCTGGCGAGTATCGATCGCGCGCAAGCGAGCCTGCGCTGCCAATCAGGATAAAAAACATAAACGCAGTCACGTCGCCACGTTCTTGACGTTCTGGTGATTCAGGCGAAGTCATGACTAGCCGAATAACAGACGCAATGAGAGCCAACAGCACAACTGCGAGAAAGAGCGCGGATTGATTTTGCACGGACCTGTCCGTTACGAATGATGCCGCATGCGCCTTGTTCGATCTCTGCGCTGCGAGGCTGCCTAAACATTCTTCTGCTACCAGAGTATTTCCTGCGCACAACAAGTATGAATAAATGGCGTGCTTGCGCTGGGGCAACAGTTATTCATTAGCGTTTTTTGACACTGATTTGACCTAAGTGCTAGAATGGACAGGGTTACAAGGAGCAATATGAATGGATAGATTTGCCTCTATATGCCGGACAGGTAGCAATAAGTACGCGTTGTTGGTTACCAGGATGTTTTTCGCTTGCGTATTGGGAGTTTGCTTTGCTGGCGGGGCCCCCGGTCAGACCAAGCCAGTTCGTCTCGAGTATGGTTTTGAGACTGGCAAGGTGTACCACTACCGCGTTGTGGCGCTGTTCTCGGGGCAGATCCCGAAGCTGAGCGAGCCTGGCTCGGATGCTCACATTAAGGCGGAACTCTATTATTCGGCTAAAATATTGAAGAAGGACGCAGCAGGAACGAGTGTCTCTTTTACAGTAGAGGCCGAGAGCCTGAGTTTTCTTACTAAGGAGCCTGGGCCAGACGGGAAAATTAGCCCTGACGACGAACTGCCTTTTCCATTGCCGCTTGCGCAGGTACAGGGATTTCTGAATGTAACAGCGCTATTGAAAAACAACGGTGCGATCGCGTCTGTATCCGGTGGCGACAATGGGCCTATTAAGATTGATGTCGGCGTAGATTTACGGAAGCTGTTTATTTTGATGCTGCCTGTCGTCTTTACCGATAGCGCAGTTCATCCGGACTCTACCTGGAGTTTCGATGAGGGATTCCTGGGTAAAAAGGCAGGAAGAACAACTTACACTGGAAAGTTGGATGGCAGCAGGAAGGTGGGAGAGAAAACCATCTTTACGGTGTCTCAAGTTGGCAAATCGACCGTTAGCGATCACATTGATAAAGAGGGCAACTCCACGGCAGACGCCAAGGTGCAGGTTGGCACGATTACAGGCGAAGTTTCTGCGGCCGGGTCCATGCAATTTGCCGCGGACAGGAATGTGGGCTCTGCGCTGTACCTCGGATTGCTTCAATCGGGAACCATGCAGTTAAACGTGGTTCTGAAGCGCGATATGCCCGATGCCGATCATGCAGGTCAGCGACTAGTGGATCCAATCACCGTTCATGGCAAGATGTCTGTTCAGCTGCAGGCTGGTCCACCAAAGACAGATGCTTCTGGCGCGCTGCTAGCTCCCCCAGCAGGCAAGTAGGCTAATGAACGAACCTCGCGGCTTGTTGACGCTTGCACTGTTTGCTCTCTCGGGAACTGTCTTGTCTGCAACTGCTTCTGCCGTAAGCGATGCTTACCTATGGAAGGTTCACTGTAGCCGAGGCGATACGTTCAATACGGTGGTTCACTTGAGGATGTCGGGAGCGCATGATAGCAACACGGAATCTGTTCAAATTGATCAGAAGTACGAGGGCACTGTTAGAAGCGCCGTGGCGGATGGCCGAGCATCTGTAACTCAGTCTCTTCTGTCATCTTCAACCAGGTTTCGCGAATCTCGAGTTAGGGAAGACAATGTCGTTCGTCCGGCAGCCGGGTACTCCTTCACAAAGGCAGGGCTGGTTGTTTCGTCAGTAACAGACGTTCAGGACCTATTGAGACCAGGACAGATGTATGCGATACTTCTAAATCTGCCGCCACCTGCCAGTGCGGTTCATGTTGGCGAATCATGGTCTGTTGCTGTTCCAAATCCGCTTGTTCGCGATGGCAATAAGGTTGTCGTTTCTACATTGATTGCTACAAAGCGAGATGCAGGCGCCGAGCTTTTGGTTATAAAAGTCAAGTTTCGGCAGCATACTAACGCGGCAGCGGATCCTTCGGAGGATCTGAATGTTGAAGGCGTCTATATCCTCGATCCAGCAGCAGGTTTTGTATCGCATATGGAGTTCAATGTACGTAATCTTCCAGTCCGAAATGGAGTTCGCCAGGATCGTAGGATCGTTGATGTGGCTTTCTTAGCCGACACATCGAGGCGGGCAAACCTTAATACCGGCAGCGAAGATTTAAACGCAGGAAGTGGAAGGTAGTAGTCATGTATCGATCAGTTCGCGCAGCCAGCAATATTGCCGCAGTGGCATTCATCGGATCCTACGTGGTTTGCAGCGTTAGCGCTTCAGCGCAAAGCGTGCAAATGAAGCTGAAATATCGCGCAGGCGAAGCCTATGGATATCAGACGAGCGGTGTAATCACAATTCCAATTCCGGGCGCTGGCGAGAAGGGCGGCGCGCCCGGGATGATGAAGGATGGGCTAAAAATCCCCGTCAACACCAGTCAGCAGATTCGCGTCCTCCTTGTTCATCCGGATGGTTCGGCAGACCTGGAGGTTGCAACGAAGGGCTCAGTGAATTTGCCGGGCGTGCCAAGTGCCCCTGCTGGAGCGGTGACGAAAACGAAGGTTACTGCGGCTGCATCTGGAGCGTTATCGATGGACAAAAAGGTCCCTGGCGGAGCTACTGCCGCCATTGGCGCAGTTAGCGGCGTTGGCTCAACGGGCGCGATAGCAATGTACCTGCCGTCCAAGCCGGTTAAGGTTGGGGACTCCTGGAGTGAAAAGGTCGCCGTACCGCAGTTGGGTGGCTTTGCCAGCGTTACCGCCAAGTACATCGGCAACGGAAATGTAGGTCATTTCAAGACAGCGCATATTAAGTTGAGTGTCGTGATCCCGTTGGCGTTATTGCTAGATAATACAGGATCGGTTACGAAGGATAAGAGCAAGGCGAAATCCGATGTGGCCGGCAAGGTTAGCATGAATTACGATCAGGACTTTGCGGTTCAGGAAGGAAGACTGATTCGGTCTGTAGGATCGGGTGCCACTGTGTTGAAAATTCGGTCTGTAAAGCAAGGTGAAGCGTCACCGGTAAAAGACAGCAAGGTGCAGGCAATCACGACGAAGATCGATGTGTCGAGCGCGTTAACGCAATAGTTTGCTTGACTTTCGGTTTGCCTAGTTGGTATAATACGCGAACTTATAAAGATATAAACATGCGAGTTTCGAACTCGCATGTTACCATATGAGACAACAGGCATCGATAAGGTGGAGTACGCGAGAGGCGCAGTCACAGAGAGCCGGGATTGGTGAAATCCGGTACAAGCGAGCTCGCTGAAATGGCCTTTGAGCCGCGAATGTGAAAGGCTACGGCCCAGTAATGTTTGCCGGGGGGCTCCCGTTACAGGGTTAGGGTGTTTCCGCACTTGCTGATTTTAAGCGTTGCGGCTGCTCCCGCCGAGGTTTCAGCTGTGAGGCTGAAACGAACTCAGGTGGAACCACGAAGGCATGAGCCTCTCGTCCTGTGCATTACTTGTGCACTGTGCGAGGGGCTTTTACTTTGGGTCGGCCCCGGCAATTAGTGCAATGGCAATCTGGAATACGTCAGGGGAGACTCAAGAATGGCAAAAGTTCTAGGAATGCGGTGCCGTGAGTGCGGAGAAGAGGTTCCGCCCGGTCCTGTACACGTGTGTGAGCTGTGTTTCGGCCCTCTGGAAGTGGTACTTAACTGGGAAGAGATTGGTCCGAAGGTCACACGTGAGAAGATTCAGGCTGGTCCGCCATCTATGTGGCGATACTGGGACCTTCTGCCAGTTGAAGGTCAGCCTACCGTTGGTAAGAATGTTGGTTGGACGCCGCTTGTCAAGGCGAAGAACCTCGGAAAAGTTCTAGGACTCAACAATCTGTATATCAAGAACGATGCCGTCAATCATCCGACTCTTTCTTTTAAAGATCGAGTTGTAGCATGCGCACTTACAAAAGCACGAGAGTTTGGATATGACACCGTAGCCTGTGCCTCGACCGGAAATCTTGCAAATTCCGTAGCTGCACATGCGGCCGAAGGTGGATTTAAGTCTTACATCTTTATCCCTAATGACCTTGAGCAGGGCAAAGTGCTTGGCACGCTCATTTATGGCGCCAACGTACTGTCCGTAACTGGCAACTACGACGAGGTGAACCGTCTCTGTGCTGAGGCAGGAGGCAAGTATGGTTGGGCCTTCGTCAACATCAATCTGAGGCCATTTTATGGTGATGGATCAAAATCGTTCGGGTATGAGATTGCAGAGCAGCTTGGTTGGAAGGCTCCTGACCACGTGATCGTTCCATGCGCTGGTGGTTCTCTGGTGAGTAAGATCTACAAGGGGCTTAACGAAATGCATAAGGTTGGGCTTATTGATGGAGTCCCAACTAAAATGTATGCTGCACAGGCTAAGGGCTGTTCGCCAATTACGACCGCTATCAAAACTGAGTCTGAAGTCTTCCGTCCGCAAAAGCCCAATACCATAGCCAAATCGATTGCAATTGGTAATCCGGCAGATGGCTATATGGCTATGGATACAGTCCGACGGTCTGGCGGGTGGGCCGACGATGTGACGGACGAAGAGGTCATCGATGGCATTCGACTTCTTGGTCGTACTGAAGGGATCTTCTGTGAGACGGCTGGCGGAGTAACCGTTTCGGTTGCAAAGAAGCTAGCAGAGCAGGGACGCTTTGGCGCAGACGATACGGTTGTTATTGCAATAACTGGAAATGGACTCAAGACTCAGGAAGCAGTTGTCGGTCGGCTGGGACAAACAGTAGGTATCCAGCCTAACCTGGCGTCGTTAGACGCGGCGCTTAGTACTGAGGCATTGCTCGCATCAACAAGATAACGGCTCGGGCAACAGGCCGACTCGTTAGGGTAGAATATCAATCGGCCGCGCGGATTTCGCGTGGCCGATTTCCGAATAGAGGAGACAGTAATGGCAGTACAGGTGTTGATACCAACACCGTTGCGCAAGTTTACGGGGAACGAAGAGACCGTTTTCGCAGCCCCCGGCTCGATTGCAGCGATCATTGACGATCTTGACACGCAGTTTCCTGGAATCAAGAACCGCCTAACAGATGACAAGGGTGAACTGCGACGGTTTGTGAATATCTACTTGAACGAGGAAGATATTCGGTTTCAGAACGGCAAAGAGACGCTTGCGGCGGATGGCGATGCGATCTCAATTGTGCCCGCTATCGCAGGCGGTTAAGCATGATATTGTCTGGTGCAGCGCATACCGGCTCATCGTTCAGAGATGTCGGAAATGAGTTGAACCGATACGCATGTGTGGTCTCAAAGGAACGCATTTATGTCCTGTGCTACTGTTGAACTAAACATTCCCAAAGAGATTATTGGTCAGCCCGTGATTTGGAGTCTTGGCAGGCTGTACAGAGTTGTGACCAACCTGCTAAGAGCGCGAATCTCGGCTGAAACTGCCATCGCGACCGTATCGATTGAGGGGTCAGCAGGCGAAGTTGAAGCGACACTGAATTACCTTCGTTGTCTGCACGTGATTGATGGTGAATGCAGTGGATCTCTGCCGGAATCGCCGTCTGCTGCTATCGAGCAGCCAGCAACAATAGCAGTTCGACTACGGACTGTTAATCCAGGACAGGCGGCCGAGCCGGTGCTCAACAAGGCAGCGAGAGACTATAGAGTTGTAATCAACATCGTTTATGCTTCGTTGGATCAGGATGAGGGTGGCGTTGTAGATATACTTATCTCTGGTGCGCTGCTGGAAGTGCAACGAACCATCGCCTTCCTTCACACAACCGGCATAAGTGTTTCTCCTCGGGAGCGGTCGGTTAGCGACAGAGGTAACCTGTAACGCGACTGTTTGGCCCGTTTCCAAGCCCTGCAGTGGGCCCCCTTCACATAATTTCAATAGTATGTTACAATGTATGTGGGAGCTTCACCCGCTATCATTGAAGCGTGCACCCTGATAACTGAAGGGAGGGATGCTAGATGGGCTACCCTGTCCGAATGGGAATCGTATTCCCTCGCAGCGGACAGCGCCTCTATGTAACCGTGTCTGTACTGGCTGTAAGTCAGGATCAGCGTGGAAACAGTGACGAGGACACGAGGTCATGCCGATCAAAGGCCGCTGCTAAATCGGCAACAAGTAAGTCGGAGTAAGTTTGCAGCACATCTATTTCAGTTTGCCATTCATACATTCATACCTGATGTGATGCAACAAACGGCCCTGAAC
>CAIXIX010000428.1 GCA_903919615.1 uncultured Chthonomonas sp. | reverse complement strand
CCGGACGAAGTCTGATTTCTTGAGGAATATGCCGTGCTAGAGTAAGGCCATGATGCTGCCGCCTTCTCTCCTGCTGCGCCCGGCGGCCGACGCCGACGCCGGCTTCCTGCAAGCCTTGTATGCGTCTACCCGCGACGACCTGCGCCAGCTGCCGCTGCCGCCGGCGCAGCTGGAACAGCTGATCGCCATGCAACAGCGCGCCCATGAAGCGGGCTGGCGCGCCGCCTTTCCGAACGCCGAGGTCCTGGTCCTGGAGCATGACGGCATGGCTGCCGGCAAAGCGGTGCTCGACACCACCGGGCACGACTGGCGGCTGGTCGAACTGGCGCTGCTGCCTGTGCTGCGCGGCCGTGGACTCGGCACGGCATTGCTGACGGCACTACAGGCGCGCGCGCGCCAGTGCGGCGCCAGTATCGGCCTGGCGGTCCTGTGCACCAACACAGGCGCGCTGCGCCTGTACGAACGTGCCGGTTTCCGCATCACTGGCGGCAACGCGCTGCAGCATCAGATGGCCTGGCTGCCTGAAAATTAGGAATTTTCCTAGGGTAAATGTTTTATCCCAAATGCTAGGATTAGTTGTGCCATTGGCTTTGTTGCGTAAATCAGGCTCGACCAGCGTAGAACCCGCAGGTCTGGTAGCCTGAACGGATGAAACCAGCTCCACAGAAGTACCGCACGACGAACTGGAAGACGTACAACGAAGCCCTCAAGGTACGCGGCTCGCTGTTGATCTGGCTTGATCCAACGATGAATTGGCACGGCCAGCCGAGCGGCAAACGCGGGCGTAGCCAGACGTTCAGCGACGAGGCGATTCAGTTCTGCCTGAGCATCAAGTGCCTCTTCAATTTACCACTGCGGCAGGCCATGGGCATGGCGCAAAGTTTGCTGCACCTGGCCGGGCTCGATTGGCCGGTGCCGGACTACAGCACGGTCAGCCGGCGCCAGAAGACGCTGCAGGTCGCCATTGGAGCGGTGCCGACCACGACGGGACTGCATCTGCTGGTGGATAGCACGGGCATCAAGATGCTGGGCGAAGGCGAGTGGAAGACGAAGAAGCACGGCGCGGAATACCGCCGTCAATGGCGCAAGGTACACCTTGGGATCGACGCGTCCACGTTGGAGATCCGAGCCATGGAGGTGACCGACAACAGCATTGGCGATGCGCCTGTCCTGCCAGCGCTGCTCGACCAAATTCCTGTCGATGAGAAGATTGCCAGCGTCAGCGGCGATGGCGCTTATGACACGAAGGACTGCCACGAGGCCATCGCCCGGCGTGCCGCCCAAGCCATCATCCCGACCCGCAAGAATGCCAAACCCTGGAAGGCGAACCGCTGCGGTGCCAATGAGCGTAACGAGATACTGCACACGACGCGCAGGCTGGGTCGGGCAATCTGGAAGAAGTGGAGCGGCTACCACCGGCGCAGTCTTGTCGAAACCAAAATGCGCTGCTTCAAGCTGTTGGGCGAACGCGTCATGGCACGCGACTTCGATCGTCAGGTAGCCGAATTGCAGATACGCGCTGCCGTGCTCAACCGCTTCACTCGGCTGGGCACCCCGATCACGGTCCCAGTGTTATAAAATGAACCACAAATAGCGTCAGATCGGCCTTCGCTCGATTTGCTCAACAAAGCCCTGCAGAGTTAATCTACTCCTTTGAATTCACGGAAAACTCTCCATATGTAACAGCTTTAACCCTAATAGGGTATTCTCGATTTCCCCTTCTACGTAGTACCATTAAAGAACAGTTGG